>CAZXHW010000344.1:0-8185 GCA_964639915.1 uncultured Heliomicrobium sp. | reverse complement strand
ACCGCACCGAAAACTTCTACGGGTAAGGAATCCACGAATCCGCCTGTTGCGTCATCAGCCGTTTCGACAACCCCGACAGTCAATTTTACCCAATTCAAAGATTCACAAGTCGGTTTTACATTCGACTATCCCGCTTATTGGGCGGTGAATCCACTGACTTCCAATGCCGCACAAGCCCAGCGCGTGAACGCGGGAGCCTACTTCGAATCCGTGGATGACAACGCCTTTATGAACGTCATCTGGAACGAACTGGAAAAAGCCAACAACCCAGCCAACAACAACGACCTGATTATTGACGTCATCCTGACCAGCATGAAATCCGGCAAAGAGACTCAGGCCATGGAAGTCATTTCGCGCCGGGTTGAAGAAGTCAAAGGCCAGATCAAAACCTATATGGAATTGCGCGCGAAATTCGTTTTGGCCGGGCAAGCTTCGCCGCTGGAATTTCTGGGCAAAGCGCTGATTGTCCGCGCCAATAAAGGCATTCTTCTTGTCGCCATGTTTTATTCGAAAGACGCTCCGGCCCAGGTTCCGGGACTGGCTGAAAGAGTCATTGCGTCTGTGAAAACTCCTGAATAACCGCGACGATTGCAGAATTGGTCAGTTTTCCCGACTTTCGGTCCCAGCACATCGCATTCGCGTCCTGGCCAGACAGCCCGGAATTTGAAGCGCCTGTACCGCGCAAACTTCTCTCGCCGAACCGTTCAGGTTGCGTTGGTTGACGGTCGCACATAGCGGCGGCTACACTTTTCTTCCAATAGAAACCAAACCCAATCGGAACGAATCATTATGCAATCAAAGCTGTCCTTCTTTTTGTGCTCTGTCCTCTTGCTTGGCAGCGTGTCTGTCACCTTTGCCCAGAAAAATGACAAATCGAATCCGGCAGTTCCGGAAACGCCGCCTTCGACGCCTTACAGCAATGTGCGCCGCGACAATTTGTTGAACGGTTTGCAGATTGTCACGCTCGACCGGCAAAGCGATTCGGTGGTGAAATGCGACTTGATTATTCGCTGTGGCGCAATGTTCGACCTGACAGACAAGACGGGTTTGGCGGCGCTGACACAGGAATCGTTGATGATCGTCAACCCGCGCATTAAAGAAGAACTGGAATCGCTCGGCGCAAAGGTGGATTGGGGTGTTACCTGGGATACGACCTGGTTTCATCTGGAAACCCCGGCCAATAGTTTCGGACCTGCGCTTGAAATCGTTGCGCGCTTGCTGGTGGTGGAAAACGTTCGCCCCGACGCCTTCAAAAAAGCGCAGGACTCGCTAATTGCCCAGGTCAAGGCCGCTAAACCTTCGGCGGCCGAACAAGCCGATGCCGCGTTTTTGAAGGCGATTTATGGCGAACATCCCTATGGCCACAACCTGGAAGGGGACGCGACTTCGCTGGGTGCAATCAAGCAAGGCGACGTATATGATTTCTTCCGGCGGTTTTACATCGCCAACAACGCGTCGGCGGTGGTAACAGGCAACATTTCTCACGAACGAGTAATGCAAGTGTTCAAGGTGCTGTACGGTGGATGGGTCAAAAGCCAGATCATTCCCGCTACGTTTCGCCAACCGGTGCAAACCGCGCAGTTGAAATTGATCAAAGTTCCCTTGGCTGATGCGTCCAATGTCGAATTGCGCGGCGGATTGATCGGCGTCAAACACTCTGACGCGGACTATTTAACAACACAGGTGATCGCTCGGCTGCTGACCAATCGTTTGAACCGTGAAGCCGGTTCAACAATCAATTTCACTGTCAAATCCGAGCCTAGAATCCTATCCGGACCGCTATATTTTTCAGCGGTGGCAAGTTCGGACCAGGCACAGGAATTTTCGCGCCGAGCCACAGATGCGTTTGCTTCATTGACTGGCGCAGCCGTTCCGGCGCAGGAACTGGCCGCCGCCAAATCGGCACTGGCGGCGGAGTATTTGGCGCGTCCGATTGAATACAATCTGCGCGACATCGAAATGTTTTTGCTGCCGCGGAACCTGCCTGTGGAAATGAATAAAAAGATCGAAGCGATTTCCGCAGCAGATGTTCAGCGCGTCGCCAAACGATTGCTGGACGCCAACGCATTGACCGTCGTTGTTGTCGGCAAAATCAACGAGAATTTCAAACCCGGACTGTAGATCAAACCCAAATCCCCACTCTAAAATTTGAAATTCCAGGGTGGGGATTCGCCTTTATGCCAACTGTTACCGAAAACAAACTCTCCTCTCAGCCTGTACCCAATCCTGAATTCAATGCTGCGGGAAAAACCAGCGCCGTTCGCGCCATGTTTGCCGACATTGCTCCCAGTTACGACCGGCTGAACCACCTGCTTTCCATCAACATTGATAAAATCTGGCGGCGGTTCACTGTCAAAAAACTGATGGATGTGCTGCAGCGCCCCAACGCCATTGCGCTGGATTTATGCTGCGGCACCGCCGACCTGACGCTGGAATTGGAAAAGCACGCGCGCGTCATTGGCTGCGATTTCTGCCATCCGATGCTGGTCATTGGCAACGAAAAGATCGCTGACCGGCAAGCCGGTAAAGCCACGCTGGCCGAAGGCGACGCGCTGCATTTGCCGTTTGGCGATCAGAGCTTTGACGCAGTGACGAATGCGTTCGGACTTCGCAATTTGGAGAACGTGCAAACCGGCTTGAACGAAATTCATCGTGTGCTGAAACCCGGCGGACGCGCCGCGATCCTGGAATTTTCGCGGCCTGTGGTTCCAGTTTTCCGGCAAGCTTTCGAGTTCTATTTTCACAACATCTTGCCGCGCATCGGCGCGCTGCTTTCCGGTTCGTCAGTCGCGTACACCTATCTGCCAAAATCCGTCAGCAACTTCCCCGACCAAAAACGACTGGCGGAAATGATGCGCTCCAGCGGATTCGTAAACGTTCGCTATCACAATCTGTCTGCCGGAATTGCTGCGCTGCATCTAGGAGAGCGTGCCTTGCCGCCGACCAACGTAAAATCCTAGAATCATTCAGTCATCATTTCTCATTTCGGGACAAAGGCTTGGAAGGTACCTTGATTCGAGAGAATCTTAACTTTTCACTTGCTGCTGTTTGCATGGCTGATGACTTACATCTTCTTTTATCTTGGCAAACTTATTTGACTATGATCGAACCAATCAAGTTTTTTACCGACAAATTCAGCATCTCGATTTCGCAGATCGAGCGGCTTCTGGGTGCGGCGCTGTCGAAAGGCGGCGATTACGCGGATTTGTATTTTGAATACAACGTGCTGAACAACCTCAGCATGGAAGAGCAAATCATCAAATCAGCCAATCGCGCCGTTCGACAGGGCGTAGGCGTTCGCGTGATTTCAGGCGAACGGACTGGCTTTGCGTACTGCGACGAAATTTCGGTGGATGCCATTCACAAAGCCGCTGTCACCGCCGCCTGCATCGCTGACAGCAATGCTTCAGTCGGAGCGGTCAACGTCACGCCCGGCAAAGCGGCTCAGGATCTTTACCCTGTGCAACAATTGCTGGGCGATCAGCCGCTGGAAGCAAAGATCGAATTGCTGAAACGAATTGATCGAACGGCGCGCACTTACGACCATCGCATCCGCGAAGTGCAGGCCGGACTGGCGGACGAATTCAAAGTTGTGTTGATTGCCACCAGCGAAGGCGTGTTGATCGGCGACGTGCAGCCGCTGGCTCGCACGCGCGTGATGTGCATTGCTGACGATGACGGCAATTTGCAATCCGGCGTTTCTGGCGGAGGCGGACGCATCGGGTTCGATTATTTCAACGATGCGATCATCGAACATTACGCCAACGAAGCCGCTCGCCAGGCGATTGTCCAGCTTGATGCCGTGGACGCTCCGGCGGGAACAATGGAAGTTGTACTCGGTGCTGGCTGGCCTGGAATCCTGCTGCACGAAGCCGTCGGGCACGGACTGGAAGCCGATTTCAATCGCAAAGGCACATCGGCGTTTTCCGGCTTGATCGGCCAGCAGGTCGCCAGCCCTTTATGCACTGTCGTTGACGAAGGCTCGATTCCGAACCGGCGCGGCTCACTGAACATTGACGACGAAGGCAATCCAACCGGCCAGGCAGTCCTGATTGAAAACGGAATACTGCGCGGTTATCTGCAAGACAAACTGAGTTCTCGCCTGACGGGAGCCAAGCTGACTGGCAACGGTCGCCGCGAAAGCTATCGCCATCTGCCAATGCCGCGAATGACAAACACGTTTATGCTCGGCGGGAACGATGCTCCAGAAGACATCATCCATTCAGTCAAACGCGGGCTTTATGCTGTTCAGTTTGGCGGCGGACAGGTAGACATCACCAATGGCAAATTCGTTTTTTCGGCCAGCGAAGCTTACCTGATCGAAGACGGCAAAATTACTTCGCCGGTGAAAGGCGCAACGTTGATCGGCAACGGTCCCGTGGCGCTGACAAAAGTCGTCGCGGTTGGAAATGATCTGGCGCTGGATGAAGGCATCGGCACCTGCGGTAAAGACGGCCAGTCGGTTCCAGTCGGTGTTGGAATGCCCACGATCAAGATTTCCGAGATGACGGTTGGAGGCACGAAGTAACAATGACAATTTCAACTGACCTGCTTTCCGACATCATCAAACAGGCGATCAAGCGCGGCGCGACCGACGCCGAAGCCATTGCCAGCGAATCCACGGAATTTTCCGTCGAAGTCCGGCTGGGCGAAATTGAGAAATTACAGGAAGCGGCTTCGCGCGGAATCGGCTTGCGCGTCCTTTGCGAAGGACGACAGGCTTCGTGTTCGACTTCGGATGTTTCCCCCGAAGGCATTGAAGAATTGATTTCTAATGCCGTCGAAATGGCCAAGCGGACTTCGGTGGATGAAGCGGCCATTTTGCCCGCGCGCGAAGAACTGGCGACGGAAATTGCCGACTTGGGATTGTTCGATCCGGCAATTGCAGAACTCTCGCCGGAACGGAAGATCGAAATGGCGCGCGCAGTGGAAGCTGCTGCACGCAGTTATGATCCGCGCATCACCAATTCCGAAGGCGGCGCGTGTCATACAAAAGTCGGCAAAATGACATTGGTCAACAGCCAGGGGTTTGCCGGTTATTATTTGGCCACCACCTGCAACTTGCTGACCGTGCCGATTGCCAAAGAAGGCGAACAGATGCAGGTCGGATTTTGGGGCGACCGGCAACGCAAGCTCGATGCGCTGGATTCGCCGGAAGTAATTGGACGTGAAGCATCCAGACGCGCAATTCGAAAACTCGGCGGCCAACAGGTTGACACGCAGGAAGTTCCAATCGTTTTTGAAAATGGCGCTGCCGAAGAATTACTGAGCGATTTTTTTGATGCTGTCGAGGGCGGCGCGATTTTTCGCCGCTCTTCATTTCTGGTCGGACAGTTGGGCGAACAAATCGCTTCGCCGCTGTTGACGATTGTTGATGACGGAACGATTCGTGGTGCGCTTGGTTCCAGGCCGTTTGACGGCGAAGGATTGAAAACTCGGCGCACCGTCGTGGTTGAAAACGGCGTGCTGAAAAGTTACCTGCTGGATTGTTACACTGCTCGAAAGCTGAACTTAAATTCAACGGCCAATGCTTCGCGCGGATTGACCGGCGCGCCTAGCGTAGGAGTCGGAAACTTTTTCATCGCGCCCGGAGTCCAAACACCGGAAGAAATCATCGCTTCTGTCAAAGATGGGTTTTACGTCACGGAAATGATCGGCTTTGGTTTCAACGCTGTGACCGGCGATTATTCCCGTGGAGCCGCCGGTTTGTGGATCGAAAACGGCAAACTGACCTCTCCTGTTGAAGAAGTAACGATTGCCGGAAATTTGAAAGAAATGCTGAAAGGAATCGAAATGGTCGGAAACGATTTGCGATTCCGTGGCAACATCGCCGCACCGACGATCAAGCTGAACCGGATGATGGTCAGCGGCAAGTAAGCAGAAATACTGAAAGGATAGGCTATGTCTGAAAGCAATCAAGAAGTGGCTATGTTCGAGAATCGAGAACCACAGCCAACTGAGGAGCAAAAGAAATCGCGCAAGATTTTGTGGATCGGCTGGATTCTTGCTGTGTTATTCGTCGCCATCATCGTTCTGTTCGCCAAATCCAAGCCACAAGAAGCCAATGTATTGGAAGGTGCTTTGACCGCTGGCAACGCCGAATTCGAAGCTTATAAGAGCAATGTTGAGGTCGAAGCCACGGACAAAATTGTCCACCCGAATATGATTGGCATGTTCCAATTGGAAGTCAGGGCCAATATACATAATCGCGGAGATCGCCCCATCAGCGGGATGGAAATTGTCGGCAAAATGTTCGATATGGAAGATAAGAGCATCGCATCCAGATCAAGCACACCGATTCCAGGTTTGAGAAAAGAACCGCTCAAACCCGGCGAATCAATGCGTGTCAGCATCAAGATTGACGCTCCAGCCAAGGTCACCGAAGACGACATTAAAGACGTAGCCATTGAGCTCAAATCACTGAAGTTTCAATAAGCCGGCAACAACCCAAAAATTCAAATGGCGAGTGCGGATTTTCATCTGCACTCGCCATTTGAATTTTTGACCGATTCTGTCGAAGCCGCACTATTGATTGTTTATCTTCGCGGGCGCAGGAGCTGTGGTTTCTGCTGCCGCATCTGCCGGAATCACCATTCGTTCGCGGAAAAATCGAGGCGCGATAGCGGCATAGATTTTCCCAGCGATTCCGGTGGCGTGATTTCCGCCAAATTTCGAATCTGACGTGATGACCGTCACAACAACCTTTGGGTTTTCCACACTGGAAAATGAAGTGAACAGTCGCAGCTTGTCACGGTCTCCGGTGCAGGTTCCGGTCTTGCCCGCAACCTGAAACAAAGGATTCGCCGCATGACGCGCCGTGCCAAAATTCACTGCGCCGATAATTCCAGGCATGAACTTTGCGCGGTCATTAGGGGACATTTCGATTTTACGTTTGAGCTCCGGTCGGAAATCTAAAGCGTCTTCAGCAGTGCGCGGCACGCGCGGAGTGTACAGATTGCCGCCATTGGCAATGGCGGATGTGAAAGCAGCAAGCTGAATCGCCGTTACACCAAATCCGTCCCCGTGGCTTGGCATCAATGTGGTTCCTTCGTCAGGCACAAAGCCATCGCTTTCGTTTGGATAATTGATCCCAGTTTTCTGGCCAAACCCGAAATTTTCGGCGTACTTAATCACTTGATCATAACCCAACGATCTACCGACAACCTGAAAGAAGGGGTTGTTGGATTTCGCCAGTGCGTAAGTCAAGTCCATGCTGGAACGACGACTGACCTGCACAGCTTCATCAGGTTCGATCATGTTTTGGTTCAGCGCTGCCAAACCAACAATCATTTTAACCGTTGAGCAAGGCTTAACCGGCGAACGCAATGCCATCTGTTGATTGACGACGGTGTAAATACGGCCTGAGTTCGGATCCATTACGACAACAGTGGCAGAACGCCCGCTTATTGCAGACAGAACCGCTTGCCGAATTTCCGGGTCCTCCCCTTCCGTTTGATCTTTCTCGATATTGTTTGCAGCAATATTGCTCAAGGCAGCGTCACGGGCGCGAGCAGCCCGGACTCGGGCCAAATACAACGCGCGGGCGCGACGGAGCCGGGCCGAGCGAGACAATCGCACACGAGAGCCTTTAACTACGCGATTACGCGCGGAACGCGGTTGTGCGGCACTAACCGAACGACTGCGCCGATTGCGGCTGGCAACCTGCTTTCTTTTCTTGATGGATGAGCTTTTGGCGATTTTGCCAGTGGAGTGTCTAGCAGAAGTCTTGCTTTTTCTGCTCGCTGATTGTTTTTTCGTTTTGGCCTGAACCGATAACGAAGATCCCACGCTAGCAACAAAGAATGCCACGACTGCAATCATCGTGACAGCACGGAAAAATTTCCTCATTTTTGCATCCCTTTCTGAAGCCCAATCGTGATGCGCTCTTTATCTAATAACTACGAATAAGCTTCAGGGGCAACTAGCGTTTTGGCGCTAGCGCCGGACAATGAACGTTTCAGCAGATTTCACTTTGTAACAAGCTATTTTGGACTCATCGGCCTTCAACGTTGACAAGCCGGGGGTTGGCGCACGGCGGAGAGTCTAACAAAACTGTCTCAAAGCAACAACTAAAAGAAAGCCCCCAGTCCGGCCATATTCCATTGACGAATCTAACTTGCCGTTCTAAATTTGGCCCTGCATTTGTGAAATTAACTTCGGACCTGTGCGGAAAGAAAGCTGCCTC
>CAZXHW010000343.1:0-8189 GCA_964639915.1 uncultured Heliomicrobium sp. | reverse complement strand
GATCGGCCAATCACAAAGGCTGCTTTTGTGTGTGGAAAGACAACTACTTCACGAATCGGTACCATTGGGTATCGGGCAATGTCGTCGGGCGTACCATCGTGGAACTCTTTCATAATGTGTTAAACCTCAAAAAAGTAGCAAAACCTTTTCGTTGAACCTATTCGCGCAAAACGCCGATTGGGTTCCAGCAGCCTAAGGAAAAACATTTGCAATGGCAACTTTGCTGGACTCACCGCGTAATCGCTGTTTGTGCTTGGGAAATTGCCGTAGTCCGCCGACAACGACTTGTATCGTGGTTGGGAAAAACAATGATAGTTCGCTTTCTATTCAAAAGCCCAGTGTCAGAAGCGAACCTTAATTCGTATGCAGCCCGCCCGATGCGTTGGCTTATCCTGCCTTTTCAAGCGGAAAGTTTGTTTGGCGGCTTTCAACCATTTCTGCCGTGATCATAAATTCCTTGATCTTCTTCTGACTCGGCAGCATGTACATTGCTTCAAGCATCAACTCTTCAAGAATCATCCGTAACCCGCGAGCACCCACTTTCCGTTCACAGGCTAAACGCGCAACCGACTGCAATGCTTCATCAGTAAAGCGCAGTTTAATTCCATCCCACTCAAACTGCCGTTGATACTGTTTTGTCAAAGCATTTTTCGGTTGGGTCAGAATTTCGATCATCGCCGCTTCATCAAGTTCATGCAGGGTGCCAACGACGGGCAGGCGTCCGACAAATTCAGGAATTAGCCCATACCGGATCAAATCTTCCGGTTGAACCTGCTCTAAAAGGCTGGCCGCAGACATCTTGTTCACAATGCTGTTCATTGGGCGAATGTTGGCACCGAAGCCCATGGATTTTTGCCCTATGCGCCGTTGAATCGTCTTGTCCAGGCCAACGAAAGCTCCACCGCAAATAAAAAGTATGTTGGTGGTATCAACCACAAAAAATTCCTGATGCGGATGCTTGCGTCCCCCTTGCGGCGGAACGTTGGCAACTGTTCCTTCCAGGATTTTCAGCAACGCTTGCTGTACGCCTTCACCTGACACGTCGCGAGTGATCGAAGGGTTTTCATCCTTACGGCAAATCTTGTCAATTTCATCAATGTAGATGATGCCTTGCTGCGCGCGCTCAACATCTCCGTTGGCTGCTTGCAGAAGCTTCAGAATGATGTTTTCAACATCTTCCCCCACGTAACCGGCTTCTGTCAGCGTTGTCGCATCAACAATCGTGAAGGGCACTTTCAGCATTCGCGCCAAAGTTTGCGCCAGCAGTGTTTTGCCCGTCCCAGTGGGACCAACCAACAGGATGTTCGACTTTTGAATTTCAACATCCGAGCGCCGCTTCATCATTTCGATGCGCTTGTAATGTTGATAAACGGCAACCGCCAGTTTCTTTTTGGTTTCTTCCTGACCGATGACGTATTCGTCCAGAAAAACTTTTATCTCTAAAGGCTTTGGCAAAGGCGGGCGAGTCGCTGCGGCTTCTTGCTGAGCGTCGTCACTGATGATTTCAATGCAGATGTCTATGCATTCATTACAAATGTAAACGGTGGGGCCGGCGATAAGCTTCTTAACTTCGTTTTGGCTTTTGCCACAAAAGCTGCAACGTAAAGTGTCTTCACCTCTTCGCATCACCGGGTGGCCTCCACTATTTGAATTTTCGACATTACTTGATGAACCATTTTATTTTGTGTGAGAACGCTTTGGGCAATTCGATAGTCCAGAAGGTACCTAGTTTCTAGAACTACTTGATTAAGAAGCCTATCATCAATCCCCTAGAACCAGAGTGGACTTCAAAACTTCACACGCTCTTACGCATTTATCGCATATTTGCGCGCTGGTTCCTGGAAAGACTCTTTCGCCTTGCGGATTCTCCCGATCATGAACATTAAAGCTACAACTCGCCACCCCGGCAGACTCTTCGCTGAAGAGCTTTTTATACCAAGGCTGGCTGGACTTTGGCGGCCTCATCCCCATTTCGCGATAGTCGTATAACAATTGAACACACACATCCACGCACTCGTCGCAGATGAATCCTGAAGTGCCTTCAAACAGCCGCGCGACTTCCCCTTCGCCCAGCCCACAGAAAGAGCAACGCAAAACAGGTCGCTGCGACTGCCTGTCTAAAGCTCCACTGGCTCCAGAGCGAGGATTGACTAAGGGGTTGTAACTGTTCATATCAGTTATGTGTAAATGCGCCAGAGGCAATTCGGAAAATCAACCGTTACATTAAATGCTCTTTTGTTCAGGTCTACTCGCGTTGCTTGATAACCAGATCAATAATTCCGTATTCCTTTGCTTGCGCTGCGCTCATGATACGGTCACGATCAACATCCTTTTCTATCTGGTCCAATGGTATCCCGGTGTGGTCGGCCAAAATCTCGTTCAGGCGTTGACGCATGCGAATAATTTCTTCCGCTGCAATTTTGATGTCACTGGCCTGGCCGGAGATTCCGCCTGCGTGAGGCTGGTGAATCAGGATGCGTGAATTTGGCAAAGCAAATCGGCGACCTTTTGAACCGGCAGCAAGCAAGACCGCAGCCATTGATGCGCATTGCCCGACACAGAATGTCGAAACAGGGCAGCGCACAAATTGCATGGTGTCGTAGATTGCCAACCCGGCTGTCACGGATCCTCCGGGTGAGTTGATGTAAAGCGAAATTTCCCGATCAGGGTCTTCCGATTGCAGGAAAAGCAACTGAGCGACGACAAGATTGGCTACAGTGTCGTCAATTGGCGTTCCGATGAAAATGATGTTGTCTTTGAGCAGCCGTGAATAAATATCGTAAGCGCGCTCACCGCGCGGCGTCTGCTCGATAACCGTTGGTGGATAGTAACTCGAAGATGGATTGATCATAATGCCTACTTTACCTCTTCCGGCAAGATTATCTGTTGGCCAGATTACACCGGGTTATTTTTGACAATCTGTGGGTGTTATTCAACAGCGGCCAGGGCTTCGGGACTTTCTTGTCCGGATTCTGCCAGCGAATCTTTGGATATCTCTTCGACGGTCACTTCAGCACTTCCTAAAATAACGTCGAGCGCTTTGCGATAGCGCAACCTGGATTCGATACTAGAAATCGCCTCTTCCCTTGTCAAGCGAGCTTTCAGTTGCTCTGCTGTCTGTCCAGATGATTTGGCCATCAAGTCAATTTCAGAGTCAACTTCGTCTCCCCCAACGCTGATCCCTTCTGCATCAGCGACCTTGGAGACAAGTAACGCCGCTCGAACGTCACGAGTTGCGTCCACTTGAGCCTCTTTAATTCGCTCTTCCCAGTTAATGCTTCTGGCAACCTCAGCAGGCATTCCCATGCGAGACAGCATATTGCTGAATTCCCGCAAACGGCTTTCAACTCCTTCGTTGACTAGCACCGTCGGAACATCGAACTGGTGCGTTTCAAGCAATTGCGTTAGCAAACTTTCCCGTAAGCGGTTGTCCGCCTCAGTTTCGGCATTTTTGGACAAATTTTCGCGCACATTGTCACGCAATTGCTGCATTGTTTCGTAATCGCCGGAGCTTTTTGCGAACTCGTCATCCAATTCGGGCAATTCCTTTTCACGAACCGCCAGCACTGTCGCAGTAAAATCAACCGTCTTTCCGGCCAACCCTTTGGAACTAAAGTCTTCCGGATATACAACGCGGAATTCCCGAACGTCGTCCGGTTTCACGCCGCGCAAATTTTCGGTGAACTCCGGCTGAGTGCTTTCCGCGCCAATCTCAATTTCGACTCCGTCAGCTTTCAAATCCTCTTTTTCGTGCTCGGTTTGCGGGTCAACGAATTTTCCGACCAGATTTACCGAAACGAAATCGCCGTCTTTTGACGGACGATCTTCAACGGGCACAAACTCAACAGCATTTTCTCTTAAACTATTGATCGCTTTTTCGACGTCTTCGTCGGTCACTGGCGCTAACTGCTTGGTAACTTTAATCCCTTTGTATTCTTTAAGTTCGATTTCCGGCAAAACTTCTATACTGGCTGTGAACTTGAACGGTTCGCCTTCGGTAATCGAAATTTCGTTGATGCGTGGCTCGCCTATTACGCGCAATTTATGGTCAACCACGGCGTGCTGCAGCGCATGCGGCAACAATTGGCCAACGACTTCATCTTTGACTTCTTTGCTGAATCGCTGCTTGACGACATCTCGCGGGACGCGTCCGGGACGAAAGCCAGGCACTTTCACGTACCGCATATAAGCGTCGTAGGTTTTCTCGAATTCCTTCTTGACCTCTTCCGCCGAAACTTCAATAGAGATGTCTTTCTGACATTGGGCAACGTCAGTAATGACCACTTCCTGTTTCAATGTTGTTTACCTTCCTTCGGGTTAGCTGCTCTGCAATTCACCAACGTACACAGAGTTGAAACCTGAAACTCTGATGAGCCTTCTTACCGATCATAACTCAAAGCTTGAGATCGCAGGCAGGCTGCTGATGTATCGAGCGTGGGAACGGGTTTTAGACTTGTGATGCGAAAGGGGGGACTCGAACCCCCACGCCTTACGGCGCCAGATCCTAAGTCTGGTGCGTCTGCCAATTTCGCCACTTTCGCTCATGGGTCTCGGAACGCAGAGACTAACAAATTTCACATGAGCGCGCAACACAGCCATTGACGCACGTTTGACAGCTCACCGCCACCAACCTATAACTAATAGCGATTGATCCAAACGATACCCAGAAGGAGAGAACAATGAGTTTCATCGCACGCATCAACCAGGACATCACAGCAGCCATGAAGAACAAGGAAGCGGAAAAGCTTTCGACGCTGCGGATGGTCAAAACGGCTTTGATGAATTTCGAGATCGAGAAAAAAGGCAAAGCCAACAACGCCGAAGCGACCATTGACGATGCTGAAGCAATGAAGGTTTTGCAGTCCCTGGTCAAACAGCGCCGCGACAGCGTAGAGCAGTATCAGCAGGGCGGACGTCCGGAGTTGGCCGAAAAAGAGGCCGCTGAAATCAAATTTATTGAAGCGTATCTCCCGGCGGCCGCTGATGAAGCCACCATCGCCAAATTTGTGGAAGAAGCTATCGCGGAAACAGGCGCGAGTTCAATGAAAGAACTCGGCAATGTGATGAAAGCCGTCATGACAAAGCTTGCGGGACAAACTGCTGACGGCAAAGTCATCAACCAACTGGTTCGATCAAAGCTTGGCGGCTGAGGCAACCTAAACTTAGTGTTTATTGAGGAACAGCAGCTTAAATAACGTCGTAAGGCTGTTTGTTCAACAAAGAGTGGCAATAACTCCGCTAGCCACGAAAACTATAAGAGTGAAAGAGAGGATGGAATTATGGGTACGTTGTTGTGGGTAATCGTCGCTGTTTTGGATATTTTCGCCATTTACGATGTGATGAATTCAAGGCGCGATTGGGCGACCAAAGCCGTATTGCTGGTTATCATTTTGCTGATCCCGTTTATTGGCTCCGGGCTTTATCTATTGGTCTTTCGTGACAAAAGCTATGCGTAAAATGCCGTCGCGTTTTTTAGCTACTTACTTTTAGCGGTTAAATGATGGCGCAAAACTGACCCGGTACGTTCGCCTGTCACTTTCCCCTCAGCGACAACTGCTCCGCCATTCACAAAAACATACTGTACGCCGACAGGCTCAATGCCGGGTTGTGTCATCGTTGACCGGTCAATCACCTGATTCGGATCGAAGATAATCACATCAGCCTTCATTCCTGCTTTGATCGCGCCGCGATCTTTCAAGCCCAATCTCCAGGCTGGGAACGAACTCATTTTGCGGATCGCATCTTCCAGGCTAAGCCATTTCTGCTGGCGCACATAACGGCCAAGCACACGCGGAAAACTGCCTGCTCCGCGTGGATGGCGCGTGCCAATGCCGCCATCACTGGCAACCATCACCCATCGTTGTTGATAAAACGTTTTGATGTCCGGTTCGAGCATGGACTTGCAAACAACACCTGCACCGCCGTCTTTGACAATCTGGATGTAAACTTCGACGGCTGATTTGCCATTGGCTTTAGCGATTTCATCCAGCGTTTTGCCTTCGTAATCCCGATGCGCGGAGCAACTGGTAATCAGCACATTGCCGCCACCGCCGACATCATCCAAGCCCTTTTTGACCGCCACAGGATCGTCGTGACGACGTGAAGGAATCAAGACTGTTATCGTCGAACCCCAGGCATCGTAAGGATAACAATCCGCGGTGATGTCCAAACCTGATCGCCGAGCCGCTTCAATCAGCTTCACAACCTCTCCAGCCTTATTCCAGACGCCAACTGTGCCGAGTTTGATGTGTGAAATCTGCACTGGCAATCTGGCTTCGCGTCCGATGCGAATGGCTTCGCGGAAGGCGTCAAAAGCCAGATCGGCTTCGTCGCGCACGTGGCTCATATAAATTCCGCCGTAACGCGCCGCAACTTTTGACAGAGCAATCACCTCTTCTGTCGTGGCCGGATTGCCCACGTCATATTCCAGCCCGCTAGAAAGTCCAACTGCGCCATCCCGCATCGCCCGTTCCACCAACTCGGCCATCTTTGCAACTTCGGCATCGGTTGCAGTGCGTTTGAAATCCGCTCCCATGACTTGCTGCCGAACCGTCGCGTGACCAACAAAGGCAATCAGGTTCGTCGCCAAGCGCTGCTTTTCACGCAATTCCAGATAACCGGCAATCGGAAATGGCGAACTGCCATCCGGTCCAACAGCAATGGTTGTAATGCCTTGCAGGATTTGTGTTCTGGCCGTCGGATCGTTGGCAAAACCGCGCTCGGAGTGATTGTGAACATCCACAAAACCCGGCGCGACAATCAAGCCTTTGGCGTCAATCACACGTTCGCCGGACAGAGGTTTCAGTTTTCCGATTTCCTTGATCGTATCACCGACAATCCGTACATCGGCGACGCGGCGAGCAGAGCCGGTTCCATCAATCAATGTTCCACCCAGAATCAGAACTTTAGTTTTGTTATCTGCCTGAATTTTGTTATCTGATTGCTGCGCCGAAACTGACAGGGACAGCATCGCCAGCAAAACCAGAATCATTCGTTTCATTGTTTGCTCCTGATGAAGGCTTGAATTTTGGCGGATCAACGGGAGCGGTTTATAGCACGTGCCGAAAACAAGTGCTACGATGCGGCGCGCGTTGAAACCGAGGCGCAATCAACTTTCATCCAAACGAAAATCCAGGAGACTTTATGGCAATCACGCGCAGAGAAGCGTTGTTGTCCACCGGCTTGTTAGCGGGCGCAACGATCTTTTCGCCCAAAACTGCCGCAACTCAACAAGCACCGTTGCCGCCGACCGCCGTCAACCTAGGCGATTTTGAGTTGATGGCGCGCGAACGTATGACGGCGATGGCTTGGGAATACATTAGCGGAGGCGCGGGCGATGAAATCACGTTGCGCTGGAATCGCGACGCTTACGATCGCATCAAGTTGAAGCCGCGTGTGCTGGTGGATGTTTCTAAACTCGATACCCGCGTGAATTTGTTTGGCCGCGAATTACCGTTTCCGATTTTGCTGGCTCCGGCGGCGTATCAAAAACTGGTTCACCCCGAAGGCGAACTCGCCACGGCCAAAGGCGCTGGCACAGCGACAATGGTTGTCAGCACGATGGCTTCGGTCAGCATTGAAGACATCGCTGCCGCAACAAAACAGCCGCCGTGGTTTCAATTGTATGTACAACCGGATCGAGGATTTACGAAAGCCCTGGTTCAGCGAGCCGAAGCCGCTGGTTGTCAGGCCCTGGTTGTCACTGTGGACACGCCGATTCCCGGTTTGCGTAATCGTGAAGAGCGTATCAGGTTTGCGCTGCCACCCGGCATTGAGCGACCAAACCTGAAAGGTTTGAACACAGCCGGAAGCAGTCACCTGCCGAAAGAAAATGAAATTTACAACGCGTTGTTCGACGCCAAACTGACTTGGAAAGACGTTGAATGGTTGCGTTCACTGACGCGTTTGCCCGTGTTGCTGAAAGGCGTGCTAAATCCAGAAGACGCTGACACAGCAGCAAAGTCCGGCGCTTCGGGTTTGATCGTTTCCAATCACGGTTCGCGCAACATTGACACCTTGCCTGCAACTATCGAAGCCTTGCCTGAAGTGGTCGCTAAAGTTGCCGGTCGAATTCCTGTGCTGGTTGACGGAGGTATTCGGCGAGGAACTGACGTGTTAAAAGCTTTGGCGTTGGGGGCAAAAGCCGTGTTGATCGGGCGGCCGTATTTGTTCGGGCTTGGTGTTGGCGG
>CAZXHW010000342.1:0-8192 GCA_964639915.1 uncultured Heliomicrobium sp. | reverse complement strand
ATTTCAGCGGCAGCGTAGGCTTGTTCGGAAATTTGAAAATGACCGTGGATACGCAAGGGCGAGCTTGCCTGACCGGAGCAGTGTCGGATTCAACCTTTGTGACCACCACACAAGACGCACCATTCGGCGCGCGGCGTGGGGCGTTTGTGACGCGTTTCAACGCCGAAGGATCGGCGCTGGATTATTCCGTTGTGTTCGGAGACACGTACACCGGTGGACGCGCCATCGCCGTGGATGCCAACGGAGAAGTTTATGTTAGCGGCGCATCTTCTTCGCCCAGCTTCCCGACGACGCCGGGCGCGTTTCAGCAGCGGGTAGCAGGCGATAACGACGTATTCCTGATGAAAGTCTCTACGATGCGACCGGTTTCCAGCGTTTCTGCTGCCAGCTATTCAGGCGCAACGCTCGCTGGAAATTCGATTGTCGCTGCGTTTGGGCAGGATCTGACGACGACGACATTGGGGGCTGAGTCCGGCTCATTACCAACGGAGCTATCAGGTTTGAGCGTCAGAGTCAGAGACGCGCTGGGCGTCGAACATTTTGCGCCACTCTTTTTCATCTCCCCCAATCAGATCAACTATTTGATTCCTGCAGAAGCTGCAAGCGGTGCAGCCACCGTGATTGTCGTCAAAGACGGCGTGGCCGCATCCGGCGGCAGCACGACGATCGCGCCGGTGGCGCCGGGACTGTTTACCGCGAACAGCGATGGACGCGGCGTCCCAGCAGCGCTGGTGCTTTATGTCAAACCGGACGGCTCGCTACGGTATGCGCCAGTTGCGCGTTATGACGAAGCCACCAAATCCTTTGTCGCTACCCCGATTGAAGCTTGCGCGACTGGCGAAGATGCTTACTTGATACTTTTCGGAACAGGTATTCGCCAGCGCAGTTCACTTTCGTCAGTCGCGGTGAAAATGGCCGGAGCAGATGCGCAAGTCAGCTATGCCGGTGAGCAAGGTGTGTTCACAGGGCTGGATCAAATTAACGTGCTGTTGCCGCGCAATTTGTGCGGACGTGGTGAAGTTGATGTAACGCTGACGGTAGACGGCAAGCCCGCGAATCCTGTCAAAGTCTTTATCAAATGAGTCGTGCTACCGAAAATTTATTACAGAGCCCTTTATCAATATCCGGCGCAAAGCCCAGGCGTCTTAATTCAATCCTGGAGTGTTTATGAAGCAGTATAAGCATCACAATCTATATGCAGTCCGCAGCGTTCTGTTGCTGGTTTCCGTGGTTGTAGCAGTGATCGTCGGGGGAGGTTTGTGGAAGTCGGCGCAGAAGGCTGTTTTGCCAACCGCAGCGGCGCACGAACGCTGGCAGGCAAATTACGGCAAGCTTCCGCTGAGCTTTGAACCAAACCGCGGGCAGGCGGCAAAGCCGGTCGAGTTTCTGGCGCGCGGCGATGGCTACCATCTTTCCTTGCTGGCCAATGAAGCTGTTTTGTCGTTGAGCACACCGGCTACAGATGCAAAAGCAAAACCTGAAACCGCAACGATACGAATCAAGCTGGTAGGTGCGAATCAGAATCCGCAGATCAGCGGGCAGGAATCTTTGCGCGGCAAGAGCAACTATCTGATCGGCAATGATCCGAAAAAGTGGCAGACGGATGTTTCGACCTACTCCAAGGTGAAGTACGAAAATGTCTATCCGGGGGTGGACGCGGTTTTTTACGGTAATCAGCGGAAACTCGAATACGACTTCATTGTTGCGCCGGGTGCGGACCCGCAGGTTATTCGATTGGATTTTGCGGGGGCAAAATCTGTGCGTTTGGACACTAACGGCGAACTTGTTTTGGCCACGGCTGCCGGAGACGTTCGTCAGCATCGTCCGGTCTTTTACCAGGATATTAATGGAGCGCGGCAAACAATTGAGGGCGGCTATAAGCTGAAAGGCAATCAAGCCTCTTTCGAGCTTGGCGCATACGATGCAAAACATCCGCTGGTCATTGATCCAGTCGTCAGCTACGCAACTTTTCTGGGAGAATATGCCAAGGATGTCATCAACAGCATGGCTGTGGATGTGGCTGGAAACGTTTATCTGACAGGGACAACGACTTCTGCCACTTTTCCGATCATATTTTCTATCACTCCCCAGGGCGAGATAATCCCAACTCAGGCGCGAATGATGTTCGTGACCAAACTGAATGCCGCGGGCACGGATGTTATTTACAGCACCGTACTCAACGGAACGAAAGGATTTACAAGTGGCTCTAATCCAGAATTTGTGAGTAGCGCTGGTTCGGGTATTGCCGTGGATGCGCAGGGCAATGCCAGCGTGAGCGGGTACACATCTACCTCCAATTTCCCGACAACACCCGGAGCATACAGAACGACCTTTTCACCTTCCAGAGATGATCAGGCTGATGCGGTTGTGTTGCGGCTGAACGCAGCAGGAAATGCTCTGCTGGCTTCGACCTTGGTGGGGGGGAGTGATACGGACACTGGCATGGGGCTTGCACTTGATACTGCGGGAAATTTCTGCCTTGTGGGGAATACCCGGTCAACTGATTTCCCGAACAGCGATCCCGCAAACGTTAAAGTAGGAACAGAGCAAGCGGTTTTTGTTGCCAGAGTCAGCGCGGGTGGTTCGACTCTGATTCATTCCAATGTTCTGGATGCTGGTGGTAATGATTTTGGCACGGGCATCACTACTGATGCTGCCGGAAATATGTACATCACCGGCAAGACTCCAGACGGTGTGGCTAATAATAATGCAGGATCAAGATTCCCCCGGACACCGGGAGCATTCCAATTCCCCGATGTAGTCATACCGAATCTCGGGCGCAGAATTGACAATGCTTTTATCGCCAAGTTCGCCCCGAATGGACAGTTGATTTTCTCTTCAGTGCTGGGGTCTGCTCAGCCAACGAGCATTGCCTTGGATCGTGAAGGGAATCCTTGTATCGCCGGTTTTTCGCAATTTATCCAAACGGTGGGGAATTTTGGCAGCCCTGACTACCAGCAGTTTGAGGTGTTCCCGCGCACGGACAATACGACCGTTCAGCAGGACAGCCCGACTTTCGGACCGCAAACCGGTGGCCAGATGCTGCTCAAGCTCAATGCGGCAGGCACAGACGTTCTGGTTTCGCACCGCTTCGGTTATCCGACCGATGAGGCCACCAATGGTATTGCGGTGGATGCGCAAGGCTTCATTCATGTCACCGGATACACGTGGTTCGGATTCATCTCTCCGGACGGTCCCGTTGTATTTGAAGATCTGTCCCAAGCCTATCCTTATGATGTCGGCAGAAACCATGCCTTCCATCTGAAATTCACTCCAGATGGAAAGACGGTTGCGAGCGTGGATTTCCTTCGCAGCGCCCAGGGCAGAGGTATTGCGCTGGATCCGGCAGGTAATGCCTATATTTGGGGCTACGCCGGAGGCGGATTCACAGCGACGCCCGGCGCGATGCAAACGAACTTACCGGCTGTGTCCCAGCCACTGGCTTACTTTGTGGCCAAGCTTGGCAACGCCATCAATCCTGGCAGCACGCCCACGCCACCGCCTATCCCCAGCCTGACCATCAGCGGGCGCGTTACGACATTGGCTGGACAGTCGGTCATTGGCGCGAAGGTTACTCTTCACGGCACGCAAGAACGTCAGGTTATCACTGGTGGCGATGGCCGGTACTCATTCACAAGCGTCCTACAAGGCGGTTCGTATAGCCTTGATGTCTCATCCTTTGGAGCGCCACTGCACCCAGGGCACTATGTGTTCGAGACGCTTTACGCCAATAAGACTGCTGATTTTGTTACCAGACCATCAACACAAGCTCTGGTCAATCTTTCCGCTGCAAGCTACACAGAGCATTTGGCTGCGGATTCCATCATTACCGCTTTCGGTGTCAATCTGGCGACAACCACTCAAGTCGCAGTGTCCAGCCCATTACCAACACAGCTTGCCGGAACCAGCGTCAAAGTGCGAGACGCATTGGGTGTGGAGCGTTTGGCTCCGCTGTTTTTCGTTTCGCCAACACAGATCAATTATCTGACGCCGCAAGGAACCGCAGCGGGATTGGCTATCGTCACCGTCACCAGCGGCAACGGCGTAAAATCCAGCGCGCTGGCAGAAATCGAACCCGTTGCGCCTGGACTGTTCACGGCTGATGCTGGTGGGCGCGGATTGGCTTCTGCCGTTGTGCTCCGCATAAAGGCCAATGGCGAGCAACGTTATGAGCCTGTGGCGGTGTTCGACAATGGGCAAGGCAAAATGATGCCGGTTGCGATTGATCCCGGACCGCAGGGAGATCAGGTTTTTCTGTTGTTTTACGGCACAGGCTTCCGCAACAACAGCGGGATGAACAATGTCAGTGCGCAATTGGGAGGCGTCAGTGCGTCGGTATCTTTTGCTGGCGCGCAAGGCGGATTTGCCGGACTTGACCAGGCGAATGTGCTGCTGCCGCGAAGCTTGGCCGGGCGCGGCGAAGTCAATTTGGTGTTGAGCGTGGATGGGAAAACCGCGAACACCGTGAAACTCTGGATCAAATAATGAATAGTTCGACCAAATTTTCAGTGCCCTTTATCAATACTGGCGCAAAGCCCAGGCGTCTTAATTCAATCCTGGAGTGGTAATGAAGCAGTATAAGCATCACAATCTATATACAGTTCGCACCGTCCTGTTGTTGCTGTCCGTGGTTGCGGCAGTGATGGTGGGAGGACGTTTGTGGAACTCCGCGCAAAAGGCTGTGTTGCCTACGGCGTCGGCGCACGAACGCTGGCAAACAAATTACGGCAAGCTCCCTCTGAGCTTCGAACCCAACCGTGGGCAGACAGCAAAGCCAGTTGAATTTCTGGCGCGTGGCGACGGTTATCATCTTTCCTTGCTGGCCAATGAAGCTGTTTTGTCGCTGAGCAAACCGGCTGCAGATGAAAAAACAAAACCTGAAACTGCAACAGTACGAATCAAGTTGGTTGGCGCGAATCAAACGCCGCAAATGAATGGACAGGAATCGCTGCAAGGCAAGAGCAATTATCTGATTGGCCCCGATCCGAAACAGTGGCAAACCGACGTGCCGACATATTCCAAGGTCAAATACGAAGGCGTTTATCCCGGTGTGGATGCGGTCTTTTACGGACATCAGCGGCAGCTTGAATATGATTTCATCGTTGCGCCGGGCGCTGATCCGAAAGCGATTCGCCTGGAGTTTTCTGGTGCAAAGTCTGTGAAGCTGGATGAGAACGGCGAGTTGGTTTTGGCCACGGCTGCCGGAGATGTGAGGCAGCATCGCCCGGTCATTTACCAGGAAGTGAACGGCGCGCGGCAGACAGTTGCTGGTGGGTACAAGCTAAAAGGCAATCAAGCCGTATTCGAACTCGGCGCGTACGACACAAATCTTCCGCTGGTGATTGATCCGGTCGTCAGTTATGCAACATTTTTTGGTGAACCTAACAAGGACGCTACCAAAAGCATTGCCGTGGATGTAGCTGGAAACGTTTATCTGACGGGGGTTACAGGCTCCGAGAGCTTTCCGATTACATCTACTCTTATTCCTTACGGCCAGCCAATAGCTATGCAAGCACAATTTCTGTTTGTGACAAAGATAAATGCTGCGGGCACGGCCGTCGTTTACAGCACAGTGATTAACGGAACGAAAGGAACGAAAAACTCTCCGACTGCGCTGGAATCAGTCTTCAGTTTTGGTTGGAGCATCGCCGTGGATGCGCAGGGCAACGCCAGCGTTGGCGGGTATACGTCAACTACCGATTTCCCAACGACTCAGGGGGCGTATAAAACGTCTTTTGCCCAAGGACTGGAGAAATTCACTGATGGTTTTGTGTTGAGACTGAACGCATCAGGGAATGCTCTGCTGGCTTCCACATTGTTGGGAGGCAATAGTAGAACTGACACGGTCACAAGCCTTGCCCTTGATCCGGCAGGAAACTTTTGTGTTGCTGGGGGCGCAGGATCAGACGATTTCCCAAACAGCGACCCTGCGATCGGAAAAGTGGAACGTGGCACGGCCGCCTTTGTTGCCAGAATCAGCGCGGATGCAACAACGCTGATTCACGCCAACGTGCTGGACGCCGGAGGCCAGGATGTTGCCAAAGGTGTTGCAGTTGACGCTACTGGGAATCTCTACGTCACTGGCACGACTCAGGATGGCATTCCCACTGCAAGCACAAGAGCAAGATTCCCCCGGACACAGGGAGCTTACCAATACCCGGATGTGGTGATACCAGGTAACGGACGTAGAATAGATAATGCTTTTATCGCCAAGTTCGCCCCGAATGGACAGTTGATCTACTCTTCCGTGCTGGGGTCTGGACGACCGGTCAGTATTAGCATTGACCACGATGGGAATCCCTGTATTGTCGGCTTTTCGCAATTCTTCGAGACGCTGGGCCTTTTCGGCCGCCCTGACTACCAAAAATTTGACGTGTTCCCACTTACCGACAAAACGTTAGTTTGGCAAGACAGTCCAACATTTGGCCCTGTGGTAGGCGGTATGATGCTACTCAAGCTCAACTCCGCAGGTACTGATGTGCTTGTGTCACACAGCTTCGGTTATGGGAGCGGTGAAGAGGCTAATAGTGTTGCAGTGGATGCGCAAGGATTCATTCATGTCACGGGTTTTACCACTACCGGGTTTATCTCTCCGGATGGTCCTGTTGAGCTTGAAGACTTGTACCAGGCTTTTCCTTACCCGATAGGCAGTAACTATGTTTTCCATCTAAAGTTCACTCCGAATGGCAAATCGGTAGCAGGCGTGGACTTTCTACGTAGCGGCCAGGGCAATGCCATGGTGCTTGATCCGGCAGGCAATGCCTATATTCTGGGTTGGGCTGGAAAAGGATTCCAATTAACGCCTGGTGCGTTGCAAACGGCACAGCCAGCGACAGCTCAGCCAGTAACTACATTCATCGCCAAACTGGGCAGCGGGATCAATCCTGGCGTGACACCAACACCAACGCCAACGCCCACTCCGGGGCCATCTTTCTTCAACATCACGGGCAGAGTCACCGATTACGCGGGCAAGCCAATGGGGGCGATTCCCATCTCGCTGACCGGTGCGGCGGCAGCATCAGCGCGCACGGACGGCAGCGGCTATTTCACGTTCCGCAACTTGCGCGCTGAAGGAGTTTATCGCGTCACGCCCTTGCAGCGTGGGCCGATGGTCAACTTCAAAACGTATTACCCGAATCCGGGTTGGAAAGTGTTTGATGGTTTGCAGAAGGATGAAACGGCGAATTTCGCCTACACGCTGACTTCGCCCTGGGTTCCGCCAGATGCGACGCCAACTCCGACGCCTACGCCAGTGGCTACGCCGTCACCAACTCCTCCAGTCAATCAAGACAGTACACTCGTCAATCCGCGATTCGACCAAGGAAGCACTGGCTGGACACCGGGTGGGTACGTCCTGTTCACAAATGGGGTGGCCAGAATGTTGCCAACAAACTCATTGTCTCCTGCTTCGGTGGGACAGTGGGTTGCCGTGACGCCGGGTGCGACTTATGTCGTAACAGCGGATGTGGCAGCAAGTACGACGGCGCGATCCACGTTGGCCGTGACTTTCGATAACGGCGGTTCCGGTGGCGGAGTGCCGTTTAACAATGTGCAGCAACCGAAACAGATGCGCGTAAGCTTCACGGTTCCGGCGGGCGTCAGCCAGGCCAGAATTTATGTGCAGGCGAACGGCTCTGCGTCGGCCAGCAGTTGGGCGACAGCGGATAATTTCACGCTGACCCGAATCAACTGATTTTCAGGTTCCGGTGGCACCAACCGGAATTCAACGGCGGTTTTCAATCGAGTGAATTTCAGGCGCTCGATTGAAAACCGCCACAGCATTCAAATTTGATACAGCACAACCGCCAAACTGCCGTTTTGGATAGCCACGAACAACTGTTCACCGCGCGATACCTGCATTTGCTGGCTTGGGCAATGCACCTGACCGGGCACAATCGCACGGAAGCGGAAGATTTGCTGCACGATGCCTTTATTCAATTCACGCTGACCCGTCCAGAACTGAATGAGATTCGCAATCTGGATGGGTACTTATTCGGCGTGCTTCGAGTGTTGTGGTTATCGCGCCAGCGTCGCGCAGGGCGGGCAAGGCTGGAACAGCTTTCGGCCATCGAATACGACTCTGCCGAAATGGGTTTGTGGCTGAGCGATCCGCGTGAATTGAACCGTGTGCAAGATGAATTGCGCGCCATTTGCCAATACGCCTGCGCGCGCAAGGAAACTTCGAAAGCTGG
>CAZXHW010000341.1:5548-8198 GCA_964639915.1 uncultured Heliomicrobium sp. | reverse complement strand
CCGCGAGCGCCATCGCCCCCCCCGTCCAGCACCCCCCCTCCTCTGACATCGGGGGTCACTTTTGGGGGCTATCGTCGGGATATTCAAGCGGCGCTTCAATCCAAGCGGCGTATTGGCCGATTCCGTGAGTTTCGTAGCGCAACCACATGTAACCGTCCAGCCCCCATCTTTTACCCCAGGAATTTTTGATTAGCCACGCTTGTCGGTTGTCATCCCAACCGACAATGACGATTGCGTGTGCTACAGAGCACTCCTTCTTTCCTACAAATACATCGTTAAAGCCATTTTCTTCTACAACTCCAGCGCTCGCTTCTGTCTTCTTTACACGAGGGTAGTTCCATAAAGGACGTCGCCGGGCCTTTATATCATTCAGATCGTCTACACATATTGCGGCAGCGACCGGGCCATAAAATAGCAGGGCTTTTTTGATTTCTTCTACAGGTGGATATTTATCAACCTCCATCTGGTTTTGCATTTGAAAATGGACATAGTTCCAAGCGTCGGCTTGTTTCCACATCGCCTTATCGTATTTCTCCTTTTCTTTTGCTGGGGCCATTCTTTTGAGATAGTCCCAATTACGTTTACCGGGTTCGACAGGAACGCCATAAGTGGTGAAACGAGTGAAGGCTGCCTGGTAAGACCCTCCGTCGCAATTTCCTTTTAGTCCAAAATAACTGATAAGCCACTGTTCCGAGAGATTGATTGTGTCAGCGTTGGTAAGATTGCCTGTGACTTTGAACAGATGTTCGGTCATGGATCGTTTGATTAAGATGTTACTTTCAAAGGCCGAAATGGCGGCAAATGCCCAGCAACTTTGGCATTCTCTTCCTTGATCCCAGACCGGTCCAACTATAGATGCTCCTTTGCCAGCATCCAATTTGTAGTCACGCCAGTCGAATACCGGAAATTCCTTGAAATGTCTTCGAGCAAGTTGGCGGTTTAGAGGCACTTTGTTTCCCAAAAGTTTTGCGCGGATTTGTGCCCAGACATCGAATCGTTCGGGACGTACGCCTTGTTTGCTGGCTAAATCTTCCTCCAATTTCCGATTCTTTTCCCGGTATTCCATCAGATTCCCAATTCGTGTTTTTTCGTTATCGGTAAAAGTACGGACCGGAGGCCTGTACCCATACTTCCCGAAGAACTCTCCCTTTTCCTTATTCGTCGTCGGCTCTAACTTGGCAGGTTTCTGAGTTTTGGCTTTATCGTTTTTGGGGATGGCGACCTTTTGTTTGGCAAGAGTCTTGATAAGGAACAACCCGTTCGACCGAGGAATGGAAAGAACGAGCAGAAATAGGGCGAAAATTGTGAACAGGTAATGGCGTTTCATTTCATGCTCCTTTTCTGGGTATTGCAGTCTTTACTGAAAATGGGAATCCATTTGCAGACGCGCAAGATTGAAGAACCGCGCGCTTGCAAGCGACTGCTGGACACAAAAGTCAATATTACGTCAAACCTTGAAGGAATGTAGTCAAACAGTGTGAGTGTGCAAACTGAGCATTCACACTCACAAAGTTTGGCATTGAGAGGTGAGTGTTCGTGGCATTGGCAATTGCCTTTACGAACACTGAACTGAATGATTAGCACATGCCGGCTTCGGCGCACCTGCCGCCGCCACAATCAACCAATTTCCCACATCCATTTTTTTTGCCAATGGAGATGTCACTTCTAAAATTCGCTTTGCATTCGGTCGCAACCGATTTAGCAATGCCCTCTACCTTGTCTTTAATGGGTTTGGAAACAACCCAGCCAAACAAGTAAATCAAGTTCTGTTTGGAGCGGATCGTAACGTTGGTAAGCTGTGCTTTGAGTTTTGGGTCTTTGTCTATCTCCCCCTGAATCTTTTTGACGATTTCTTCATCATTCGAACAGTACTTGGGGGCAGATTCCGCATTTGGGGCATCCTTTTGGGCCGCTTTAGGAGGTCGTCTTTGGGCAGCGCTGGGCATCGAAGACAGGGCGAAAGCGACAAGGCAGCTCAGAAAGGTGGCTGTCAGAGCGAATTGTTTGGTAGTAGGCATAATGCTCTCCTTTTACTTGTAGTTGGTAACCATCGAAAGCAAGCTGTACCGCGATTGCTTGCCGAAAAAGAGTGCTTGGCCATCGGGCGACCAGGCGAGGCTTGAAAAATAGAGTTTGGGATCATTGTTGGCGGTTAGCTTTTTAGCTTCGCCACCACTGGCCGGAATTACCCACAGATCATCTTTTCCATCACGGCGAGAGGTGAACGCCACCATCTTCCTATCAGCCGACAGGTGAATGTTGTAGGCGTAGGCAGAGCTAAGAGTCTTAATCAGACGCTCCGCGCCAGTTTCCACCGAGACTTGAATCAATCTGACTTCCGTTGGGAATGCAGTTCCTCTTTCGTCAGAAAGAGAAATAAGCATCAACTCTCTGTTTTCTTGCGTCCATCCCAGCAACCGCCAAAACGAGGCCGACTCCCTCACTGCCTTCACAGTTTTTTTATCAACATCAATTGTCCAGATGCCATAACTGAATTTGCCATCCTTTCTTGTTCTGGAAGAATAGGCGATTTGTTTGCCGTCAGTAGACCATAGTGGGCAAAAAAGTAAGGTATTCGGATCCTCATTGTCCGTAAGTTGCGCGCCGCTTGCGTTGTTAGTTGAGGCAATGCGGAAATTGATTCGCCCCG
>CAZXHW010000341.1:0-5538 GCA_964639915.1 uncultured Heliomicrobium sp. | reverse complement strand
GTATGCGATCTTGCTCCCATCAGGCGACCAACTTGTTTAACTGGCTTGGACGCTTGTAGGCAGTTGTGAATAATCAACCGATCTTAAGCCTTCGGTCTTTAATTCCACCTCTTGGCGGTCATCAAGAGTCACCGTCCATAAACCATACTCTTGGCCAGACGCTCTCAGAAATGCCAAGCGTTTTCCATCAGGCGACCAAGTCGGAAGAAAGGCGTTGGTTATTAGTTCTGCCTGCAACGCCTGGGTCGGAGAGGAAGCGATTGCACGGGTAAAAATCGATCCGTAGAAGAGTTTATCGGCTTGGCTCATATTCCTGACCGATTGGTACGCGAGTGTCTTACTGTTTGGCGAAACGCTTGGCCAGAGATTGAATGAGATGTCAGAGGCGACGGCGTATTCTCCCGCTCTGGCAATGTTGACAGCCCAAATACTGGATTCTTCTTTCGAAGAACCGTAAAGAATCTCTTCGCCATTCGCCGAAACATCCAGTGCAAAACAGTTCGTTTCGCCAAACGTGATCTGCGTCGTTGGGCGTCCATCCGAATAAGCCGCGAAGATTTGAAAATATCCGTCCAGGTTGGCGCTGTAGAGAATTCTATCCCCGTCCGGGTGCCAGACCACATTCATGCTCTCGGTAGGAATATTGGCAATTTGCTTGGGCGAGCCGCCTTTTACCGACTCTGTCCACAGGCTGTTATGATTCTCTTTTTCGGTAGTGATATAAGCAATTTGCGTTCGATTCGGCGATAGATTGATAGAGTAAGGAGGAATCTTGGCTTGGGCCAAATTGGTTAACTGCGTGGTTTTTTTCGATTTAATGTCGAGGGAAAAAAGGTTCTGATTCGATTCGTAGTAGATGAAGCCATCTTCCGACCAGCTTTTGAGTCGGGTAGCGCCGAGTTCAGAAAGCGTTGCAATCAGTGAAGGGTCCCCACCGAGATAGGGAATACGCCAGATGCTTCTCTGGCCTTCGCGCAATGAAAGATAAGCAATCTGGTCACCGTGCGGTGACCAGATTGGGTTGTCATTGTCGAATTCGTCCAAAGTGATTTGAACGCTTCTACTTGAACCTGTCTTTTGTTTCAGCCAGATACTTTTTCCAGGCTTTTCGCCTTCCTTGCTTTCCCGTATAGCGGTGTACGCGACCTTCTGGCCGTCAGGAGAGAAGGTTCCGAGGGCGTAAATTTCACCTGGAGCGCTTGGCCAATTGGCAATGTCCACCTTTTTCGTTAAAGAAGGGGAGCCAGAATCACCTCCCTTGAAAATGAACCAGCCGGCAGTCATAAGTACCGGAATGAAGGCTGCCAAACCTACGATTACCTTGAAAGAATGGAAAAATCCTCGCGTGTTGCCAGGCAAATTGGTTTTGCTCGAGGGAAGCACGATAGATGAAGTTGCTTTGGCCTCACTACCACCGCGTCCAAATTTGGATGAGCCGCGAAGGTTTTCCTTGAGGTCGCTCAAGTCGAGCAGCAGGTCCTTAATGGACTGATAACGTTGTTCGCGGTCTTTGCGTAAAGCTTTACTGATGATGCGCTCAAGCTCATTAGGAATGTCGGTCACTGATTGCATCAGCGGTTTCGGTTCGCGGTCTAAAATTGCCGCCAAAACATCAATCATATTCACGCCGGAAAAGGGAGGTTTGCCAGCGGTCATCTCGTACAGCATGACGCCCAGGCTGAAGATATCGGTGCGCGCATCCAGCTTTTCCCCACGGGCTTGTTCTGGTGACATATACCTGGCTGTACCGAACACCGCTCCGGCTTCGGTTTCGACTTTGGCCATGGTTGGAGCCTGAGAATCGAATTGCACTGGGGGTGATTCGGTGGCTTTGGCCAAACCGAAGTCCAAAACTTTGACGATACCATCCCGGCGCACCATCACATTTTCGGGTTTCAGATCGCGGTGAATGACGCCGGCTTCGTGCGCGGCATCAAGCGCGGAAGCAATTTGAATGGCAAGATCAAGTGTCTCCGATGTCCTGAGCTTGCCGCCATGCATTCTTTCCCGCAAAGTCTTTCCATCAATGAATTCAGTCACAATGAAATGGTGCGTGTCTGAACCAATCGTGGCTTCGCCGATTTCATGCAGTGTGATGATGTTCGGATGGTTGAGCGCAGAGGTCGTTCGCGCCTCTTGTTCAAAACGGCGCAGGCGTTCGCGATTGCCAATAAGTTCTGCGGGCAGGAATTTAAGCGCAATTTTGCGTCCCAGCCTTAAATCCGACGCCAGCCAAACCTCGCCCATTCCACCTTTGCCCAAAGGAGAGAGGATCTGGTAATGCCCAAGTTTAGTACCCGTCAGATCTTGGGACTCAGTTTGCACCTGTAACAACGGAGAGGGAAATTCGGGCGCATTCAAGAAATCTTTGGCGTTTTTGTGGGCTGAAAGTAATCGTTCCACCTGCTGGCGCAGGTTTTCATCAGTGCCACAGGCTTCGGCTAGGAAGTCTGCTCGCTGGTCCGGAGAACGGGACATAGCCTGATTGTACAATTGCTCAATCCGCTCGAACTCTAGGGGATTCATAGATTGTTAGATTGACAGATCTGGACTGATTTAACTGATTTATGTTTAAGCATTAGTAATTTAGCAAAGTAGGCTTGGGCAAACAAGGTTTACGACGGGTTTTGCCGGGGATCAACAATTGGAAGACGGCGAACCACTGACAACCGCGAGCACCGATGCTAATATCTCGTCTTAGATCCAAGACAAAATTTACTCTTAGCAAGGTGAGGAGCTAGATCAATTTATGGCCGAAGAGAACCAGTCCGCTTTTAAGATCACAGACCGACGTCTGTTTAACGCAGACGGATCATTGCGAGATGACGCAGTGATTCCGGAACCGCCGCCAGTTGTAGAGGCTGCGCCTCAACCAATTATTGCCAACGAGCCTGAGCCAGTACCTCAAGAAGAATTCCAGTCTGACGATGACGATGTGATGCCGGAACAAACGATGTTCACGGAATTCGTCATGCAAATTGCTTCGTCGGCATTTATTTACCTTGGCTTGGTTGAACATCCTGGAACAGGGCGCCGTCAGGTTGATGCGATGGCTGCCAAGGAAACCATTGATCTGTTGATGTTGCTGCGCGAAAAGACCAATGGGAATCTGACACCAGGCGAAGCCAAATTCTTTGACGAGCTTTTATCGGAATTAAAAACTCAATTTGTGTCCCTGAGGCGTTAGTTTGGCGAGCCTGCGGCTGGTATGAGAATTACCCTTTTAGGAACCGGGACTTCAGTTGGCATTCCCATGATCGGTTGTGATTGCAGGGTTTGCCAGTCTGATGACCCACGAGACAATCGAACACGAACCGGTTTGATGATTGAACATGACGGCCAGCGGTTGGTCGTGGATATTTCGGCGGACTTTCGGCATCAGGCGTTGCGCGAAAAAATTGATCGCCTGGATGCTTTGCTGATCACGCATTGCCACGCTGACCATGTGTTAGGCCTGGACGATATTCGACCGATTAATTTTCGCCACGGACCGGTTCCGGTGTATGCCAGCGATATTACCTGGCAGGGAATTCGCAGGGTTTTCTATTACATTTTCGAGCGCACTTACGTTGGTGGTGGATTGGCGCAAATTACTCCTCACACCATCGAAGGGAAGTTTGAAGTTTGTGGCCTGCAAGTCACACCGTTTGATGTGATTCACGGCAAATTACCAGTCACGGGGTTTCGTTTCAGTGACGGAACCAATGAAGTTGCTTTCATTACGGACTGTAACTTTATCCCGGAGCATTCGCTGGCTGAACTTCACGGATTAGACGTGCTTATCATTGATGCGTTGCGCTTCAAACCGCATGTCACTCACCTGCACCTGGATCAAACATTGAATTATATCGCTGAGTTGAAACCGCGCCGCGCTTTGTTGACGCATATGGGGCACGATTTCAAACATTCGGAGCTTTGCAAGATTCTGCCGGACGGAGTTGAACCGGCTTATGATGGATTGAGAATTGAACTTTAGGCGGCGGTCTGTTGTTGGCGACCGGTAATCGGTTTCTTGAAGCCGACTCCTGACTCCCGACTCCTGACTCCCGACTCCCGACCAATGGAAATCTTTCACGGCATTGAAAACGCTGACATTCGCCGTCCAACGGTGTTAACGCTGGGCGTTTTTGACGGCTTGCACCTGGGGCATCAAGCGATCGTTCGCACAGTCGTCGAGCGTAGTTTGCTGACTGACGCCGTGCCTACTTTGATCACTTTTGACCCGCATCCGCGCCAGGTTTTGAAACCTGAAACTGCGCCGCCACTGCTCCAAACCTTCAATCAAAAGGCCGAAGGATTAAAGTCGCTCGGCATCCAGCAGGTCATCGTGCTGGAATTCAACCAACAACTGGCTTCGCTTTCAGCCGAAGAATTTGTTGAAAAGTTCATCGTTAACGGGTTGCGGGCACAGGAAGTTTATCTGGGAAAAGGATTCGCGTTTGGCAACCAGCGACGCGGAAATATCGAATTGCTGCAACAACTTAGCCAGAAATTAAGTTTTCGGGCAGATGAAGTTTCCGAAGTCAGGCTGAGAGGTCATCGAATCAGTTCGACCATGATCAGGATGCTGTTGAAAGCCGGGCGTGTGAACGTCGCAAGGCGAATGCTTGGAAGGCCTTACGGGATTGAAGGCACAGTGATGCGAGGCCACGGCATAGGCAAACAATTGCTTTACCCAACGGCCAATCTCGATCTTCAAAATCGAGTTTTGCCAACCGATGGGGTCTACGTCACGCTGGTCCTGATCAATGGAGTCTGGCGGCGCAGCGTCACAAACATTGGTAAACGCCCGACGTTCGGCGGCGAGCTTGAGTCAAAAGTGGAAACTCACGTGATTGATTTCGACCAGGATTTGTACGATCAAGTGATACGGGTTCGCGTGTTGCACAGGCTGCGGGGAGAAAAGAAATTTTCCGGCGTGGATGAGCTTCGCGCTCAGATTACCAAGGATCGTGACCGCGCCGTTCGGTACTTCGATTCCATTTTTGCCCGTCGCAACTTAAGCTTTGTGTGATTCGTATGGCTTTAGGCGGAAAGAGGGCAGAGCAATTCCGTTCTGTCGAAGGAATGACTCCCTGATTTTTGATTTGCTTTAAGGGGGAAGATGGCTTTAGCAAAAATCGAATTCGAACAGCAGCTTCAAACCAACGGCCAGGTAAAAGTTTTGGCCGAGCAGCCCGCGTTGCTGGAAGCAGCTCCGGTCGCAAATATTGCGCATTACGATCCAAACGTTCAGATCAAAGGAAACGGCATTCGCGGATGGTTTCGGGCCTCACATATTATCTGGACGTTCGCGCTCTATCACGCGTTTGTTTATGCCTACCACCGAGGCTGGTTCATCGGCAAAAAAGACGAATCCGAAGAAAAACATCTGCAATGGCAGGGCGAATGGCTTAGCCGCCAGCTTCTGAAACTCGGCCCGACCTTCATCAAGATCGGGCAGTCAATTTCCACGCGCGCCGATTTGCTGCCGATGGCGTACATCAAAGAGATAAGTACGCTGCAGGACAGCGTTCCCGCTTTTACCTACGAAGTGGC
>CAZXHW010000340.1:0-8224 GCA_964639915.1 uncultured Heliomicrobium sp. | reverse complement strand
AGCCTTTGCGCGCCAGCGTGACGAAGCTATCCACTGTGATCGGCGCTTCTGCCGGAAACATCTCCATCGTGATTGATGTACCTGCATCGGTATGAATCGTGGCCGTGATTTTTTTGCTCATTCGAGCAACGACTCGCTGGTAGAACAGCTTGTCGTGGCCCGTTTTGACGATTCCGATGCGGTCGGAAAAGTCCCCTGCTCCTGCTTGTTTGAGCAGGTCAACGGCGCGGCGGCGAACCAGATGATCGGAATCGTTCAGCGCAGTTTTGATGACTTCAACAGATTTTTCAGATTTGTACTTTGAAAGCGCCGTGAGAATAGCGAGTTTGGCATCGTCTTCTTTGTCGTTTGCGCTTTCTTTAAGCGTTTCTGTCAGCAAATTGAAGTTTTCGTCGCTTTGAAATCCTGTTAACAAGCTGGCTGCCGCCGCGCGAGTAATTACATCTTCACCTACAAGCGCGTCTTGCAGAAGCAAGTGTAGAACTTTGGGCTTTTGCTTAGCCAACGCGCGTAGCACTTCAGGTTTTGCTTTGGATAACGTCTTTTCACTGGTCATGCCTGCCAAAAACAACAGCTTTTCTTTGGCCTCTTCAGACTCAAGTTGGCCAAGTCCCTGAGCAAGGGCAGCAAAGTCCTTCCAAGGCTCTCTGCGTAACCCTCCCCCTACTCCTGACCCTCTTTCGTGAAACACTTTTTCGCTGATTCGAGCAATTGCAATTTCAACTTCAGGAAACCCTCCGATCCCTCTGAATGATCTGAACTGGCGCAGCACTGGGATTGCGGCTTCATCTTTCAGAGTGCCGAGTGCCGCGGCAATTTCCGCAATCATGTTTTCTTTAGTGCCAATCGGCTCTTCTTCCATGAGATACCGATTGAGCATTTTCTCTCCGAAGTCTTTTATGGGAGCGACTGCTCGCTTATCGCCAATCGCCGCCAACGCCCGAATCGCGCTCACCTGAACCTGTTCGTTTTTATCGCCGAGCAACTTGATGAGCGGCTCAATAGCTTTGGCGTCTTTGCTCACTCCCAAAGCGCGCGCAGCATTGGCGCGGACGTTGTGGTCACTGTCGTTCAAAGCTTCCAGCAACGCCGGAACTGCGGCGGCAATTGGCTGGCGAATGCGCGCCAGCGCGTTGGCAGCTTGGGCGCGGATGTCTGAGTCGCTGGATCTCAATTGTTGAGTCAACGGTTCTACAGCAGCCGTTGGACGAATTCGCATCAGCGCAGTGATTGTCAGGCTAGCCGTCGGTTTTTTGTCGGCGGTCAGCGTGAACTCAGGATTCGGCAATTGTTCTAGCAACCGATTGCTGATCTGTTCGATGGTGGCTTTGCCAAGCAATTCGACGTTGGCGGGAACGCTGGCGATTTTACCCAAAGCTTCTACGGGTCGAGCGCGAACGGAAATCGGGAACTTTCCTGGTTCAAGAAAAGCCAGCAAAGCAGGAACGGCTGCGGCGTCTTCCATTTCGCCAAGAGCGAAAGCAGTCATTGCGCGAACCGATTCGTCCTTTTCGGTTTGAAGCAAATCAATCAACGCCGCTGTGCCTCGTTTGTCACCAATGCGGCCAATCGCCAAGGCTGCGCGCTCACGAACTTTGGGCGAAGCGTGTTTGAGCAGTTTTGCCAGTTCGTCGCCGTTCAGGTTGCGCTCGTCTTCAAGTTGAATGATGCGGGCGTGAAGGCTTGGCGGGATAGGTTGAGCAATAGTTATTGTTGAACAGTACAAGCATGCCAAGCTGAGGAGCAGAATCGTTCGTGTCGTTTTCATATTTCGCATCGGGGAATCTACAGGAAATGATTCAATTGCCAGCGCTGCTGGATTTCTTCTTTGCCATTTCGACCATTCGTTCAACATCAGCGAGCAGCTTTTTAGCATCGTACACAATGCCGTCTTTGATCGTGTATTTGATGCCGCCGACGCGTTCGGGCTGATTGGTTTGGTCGTTCAGGTGAATCGCGCCAGTTCCGTACAGTACTTTTAGATTGGCAATCGGGTTTTCGGGAACGATCACCAGATCGGCCAGCATCCCGGGTTTGACGATGCCGAATTCAATCCGCTTGCCTGTCGGTTCGTGCAGCAATTGCGCGCCGTTCATCGTGGCTGAACGAATCACTTCCAACGGATGAAAGCCCGCTTCCTGCAACAACTCAAACTCACGGATGTAATCGAAACCGTAAAGTTTGTAGATAAAGCCGGAATCGCTGCCCGTGGTCACGCGGCCTCCGCGATTTTTGTATTCATTCACGAACGCCATCCACAGCCGGTAATTGTTTTTCCATTCGACTTCGTCCTGCGTCGTCCAGTTGAACCAGTATGAGCCGTGCGCTTCGCGGCTGGGCGTGTAGAACTTCCACAGCGAAGGCAGCGTGTATCGGTCGTGCCATTCGGCGCGCATCGAACGCATCAGGTCGCGGCTGGCTTCGTAAATCGTGAAGGTCGGATCCAGCGTGAATTTCAGCTTGATCAGCTCGTCCATCACGTCGTTCCACTTTTTGCTGCCTGGTGGAGCCGCTTGTTTCCACAGCCGACCGGCTTGGCCAAATCGATGCGATTCGTCGTTGTAGTTGTAATCCAGCGGAAAATCCTGAACCGTGCGGTCGGCGAACAGCGATTCCGGCAAGCCGTACCAGTGTTCCATCGAACGCATGCCCAGTCGAGCGGCTTGCAGCATGTTTAACCGGGCGACGCCAAGCTGATTCAGGTGGGTTGTCGAACCAAGCCCGAGTTTGTTCGCTTCCTCCAGAAACGCGGCCATGATTTCGGGATCGTAAATCGGGCCGTCGCCAATGACTTTGAATCCGTCCACGCCTTTTTCTTTTGCCCAGCGGACGTATTCGCGCGCCAGTTCAGGCGTCCGCAATGCGCCTTTGTCCCAGCCTGCACCTGGAGAAACATACACAAACAAGCGCGGCGCTGTAATTTCGTTTTTGGCGCTTCGTTCGCGTTCACGCAAAGTCCAGTCGACGCCGTTAAAGCTGCCAGGTTCCCGCACGGTCGTCACGCCGTGCGCCATCCAGAGTTTGTACACATATTCTGCCGAAGTCCCTTGTGCCGCGCCGCCAATGTGGCCGTGGCAATCCACAAACCCCGGCAGCACATACATTCCGGTTGCGTCTATTTCCTTGGCAGCATTTTGCGGGCGAATTCCTTCACGGATGGGAACTTTGGGGTAGCCAACGCTGCGAACTTCCGTGATGCGATTTTGCTCTATGACAATATCCACCGGGCCGACGGGCGGTGCGCCAGTTCCGTCAATCACTGTCGCGCCACGAATGATCAGCCTCTGAAATGGCCCTTCGCCTTCGGCACGATTAGGGGCGGGCGCAACTCCGCGCGGTGTTTGGCCTTGAACAATCAGCACGCTGAACAATATTCCGAGCAGCGTTACAAAGGATTTTCGCTTCATCAAAACTGTTTCTCCTGTCAGTGATTTGAGAGGTTGGCGGTCGAAGAATACCAGACCAGTCTTGCAATCGCACGACGGTGTTGCGATTATCTCGCCTCTTCAAAATCTCTCTAAAATTCAGGTTGCTGGAAAATCACATGAAACTCTATAAAACTGAAAACGGCCCGGTGCTGGAAGAGCGCGGTGCTTTTTATCATCTGGGAGACACTGACTGGGATGTGCTGCTCAATCGTGGAGACCACGTGGCGGTGCTGACCAGTTTGACGCGGCGAGCATCACGATTGCCGGATTTCAATCCGCGAACCGATGTGCTGGCGCCGATTGGGCACCAGGAAGTATGGGCTGCTGGAGTGACGTATTTCCGCAGCCGCACCGCGCGCATGGAAGAATCCAAGGATGCCGGTGGCGGCAGTTTTTACGACCGCGTGTACGAAGCTGCGCGACCGGAATTGTTTTTTAAAGCCACACCGAATCGTGTTGCCGGAACCAATCAAAACGTCCGCATTCGGAAAGATTCCCAATGGAATGTGCCCGAACCGGAATTGGCGCTGGTCGTCAATTCGCTGGGACAAATCATCGGGTACACCGTCGGCAATGACATGAGTTCGCGCGACATCGAGGGCGAAAACCCGCTGTATCTGCCGCAGGCAAAAGTGTATTCGCAAAGCTGCGGGCTGGGGCCGTGCATTCTGCTCAGCGATGAGCCGCTGCCTGTTACAACCGAAATCCATCTGGATATTTTGCGAGACGGAGAATCGGCTTTTCATGGCCAAACCTCGCTGAAAGAACTGAAGCGCAAACCGGAAGAACTGGTGGAATATCTGTTCCGCGACAACGATTTCCCGTACGGCTGTTTTTTGCTGACTGGCACGGGCGTCGTGCCGCCGGATGAATTCACGCTGCAATCCCAGGACGAAATCCGCATCACAATTGACGGCATTGGCACATTGGTCAATTTCGTGACACAAGCAAGCTAACGAGTCCGTACCGCGCGCGGTAGCAAGCGTGATTGCTTGAACCTGGCAATCAAGAAAACTCGCTCCCTACCGGTCGCGGTACTGACTTATGAAAGACATTTGAAATGGAATTACACGGACAAAACATCATCGCAGGCAAAGCTGTCACTGCTGACGGCGAAAAATTTCCTGCCTACGCTCCGGCGGAAGGCACTTACATTGAACCGCAATTTGAAGAGGCTTCCGCCGACCACGTCAATCAGGCGATGTCGGCAGCGGAAAATGCGTTTCACGTATATCGGCAACTTCCTGCTGAACGGCGGGCGGAATTTCTGGAAGCCATCGCCGATGAAATTCTGGCGATTGGCGATGCGCTGATCGAACGCGCAAATGCAGAAACCGCTTTGCCTAAAGAACGATTGACCGGCGAACGCGGGCGGACCATGAACCAGTTGAAAATGTTCGCCACGCTGATCCGCGAAGGTTCGTGGGTTGAAGCGCGCATAGATCTGGCGCAGCCGGATCGCCAGCCGCTGCCCAAACCTGACCTTCGCCGGATGCTGACACCGCTTGGCCCGGTGGCGGTTTTTGGCGCCAGCAATTTCCCGCTGGCATTTTCCGTGGCTGGTGGAGACACGGCTTCGGCGCTGGCCGCCGGTTGCCCTGTGGTCGTCAAAGCGCACCCGGCGCATCCCGGAACTTCCGAACTGGTTGCGCGAGCGATTGTTGCCGCCGTTGAAAAAACACAAATGCCAGCCGGAGTCTTTTCGATGCTGCACGACCGCGGGCATGAAGTCGGCACGGCCTTGGCCAAACATCCGCTGACGAAAGCTGTTGGCTTCACTGGCAGTTTGCGCGGAGGTCGCGCGCTGTTTGACGTCGCTGCCGCCAGGCCTGATCCGATTCCAGTGTACGCCGAAATGGGCAGCACGAATCCGGTGTTTATTTTGCCCGGTGCGTTAAGCGAACGCGGCGAAGCATTGGCCGAAGGGATGAAGAATTCCGTCACGATGGGCGTTGGCCAGTTTTGCACCAATCCGGGGTTGACGATTGGTCTGGGTGGAGACGATTTCAGCAAATTCACCACTAAGCTTGGAACACTCATCACGGACGCGCCCAGCGGCACGATGCTTTATCCCGGAATTTTGACGGCTTATGACCAAGGTGTGAAACAGCTTGGCGCAATCGAAGGCGTCAACAAAGTTCAATCCAACCACACCGCCGAACTCAGCCGCACAGAAGCGCGCGCGGCTATGTTCACCACCGACGCGGTGAACTTTTTGCAGCACCGAGAACTGGGTGAAGAAGTCTTTGGCCCTTCAACGGTCGTCGTCAGTTGCGGATCAAACGAAGAGTTGGAAAAAGTCGCCAGCAATCTGGAAGGCCATCTGACAGCAACGATTCACGGGACGGAAAGCGATCTGGCGGAATTCGCCTGGCTGGTTTCGATTCTGGAAAACAAGGTAGGCCGATTAATTTTCAATGGTTTTCCAACCGGCGTCGAAGTCTGCGCTTCGATGCAACACGGCGGGCCGTATCCGGCGACGACTGATTCGCGTTCGACTTCTGTCGGAACAGCAGCCATCAGCCGCTTTGCGCGCCCGGTCAGTTACCAGAACTTTCCGCAATCGGCTTTGCCGGTTGAGCTGCAAAACAAAAACGAACGCGGCCTCTGGCGGCTGGTGGACAATCAGTTCACGAAAGAAAGTTTCTGAAGACGGTAGGGAAATAGACAGGATTTACAGAATTCACAAGATGGTTTTCATCCTGTTGAATCTTGTGAATCCTGTCTATTTGTTTTCGATTAAGCCGCACCGTTCTTTTTGAACCACGCCAGCAGTTTTGCCCAGCCATCCTGCGCATCATCCTTTTTATAACTCGGACGATAATCCGCATGGAATCCATGCTGTGCTTCGGGATAGACAATAATTTCCGAAGGCTTGCCCGCGTCTTTGATCGCCTTCTTCATCTGCTCAACCGTGTCCAGCGGAATGCCAGTGTCTTTGCCGCCGTACAAACCCAACACCGGCGCTTTCAAGTCTTTGGCCAATTCGACTGGATGTTTCGGTTGCAGCGGATTTGCGCGGTCAGGCGGCGGCGGAACCAATCGGCCATACCACGCAACGCCAGCTTTTAGACCCGGATTGTGCGCTGCATACAGCCAAACGATTCGGCCTCCCCAGCAAAACCCTGTAATGCCCAGTTTGGCAGTATTGCCGTTATTCTTTTTCGCCCAAGCGACAGAGGCATCAAGGTCCGACATGACTTGTTCATCTGGAACTTTGGCGACAATCGGCATGATCTGGTTCATCTGCAATTTCGATACATCGCCCTGGCGCGCGTACATTTCCGGCGCGATGGCGAGATACCCGGCTTTGGCGAATCGGCGGCAGATGTCTTTGATGTGTTCGTGAACGCCAAAAATTTCCTGCACGACCAATGCGACTGGGAAGTTTTTGCCTTTGGCGGGCATCGCTCGGTATGCCGGAATCTCGCCGTCTTTGACAGGGATTTTGACCTCTCCTGCCACCAAGCCGTTGGTGTCGGTCGTGATTTGCGTTTGCGCCTGCACCGGTTGTACCGCCAGAGCGAATCCGGCGGTCAGCGAAGTGACGACAAACATTCGCCGAGAGACTTCTTCGGTTGGTGAAAGCAATCCGGCCAGTTCTTCGTGAATCGGTTGTTCCATGATTTTTCCTCGTTTGATTTGAAGGTTGTGTCTTACTCCAATTCGATTCATCCACCACAAAAAGCGCAAAAGTCACAAAAGAAATTCAGGTCTGATGGCTCGACCCCTTTGTGCGTTCTGTGTCTTTTGTGGTGAATTTCGGTTTGGATTCAGCGCACAGTTCAAAGTTATCTGGGCAGCGGTTCCGGCAGGTTGGCGATTGCATATGCCAACACCGCCATCACGGCTGCGTTTTCCGCCAGCTCACGCGGCACTACTTTGTCAAACGTGTCGGCTGGCGTGTGGTGATAATCGAAATAAGTCCGGTTGTCCTGAATCGGCCCGAAGCCGGGCACGCCGCCTCGTTGCAGCGGACTGATGTCCGCTTCGACGGGACCGCTGGAAATTCGCAACAAGCCAGCGCCTGAAGATTGCAACAAGTTCGCAACGGGTTGCAGCATCGGCACGGCCTGCGGTTTGACGAAAGCGTTAAAGCCGGTCGGATGGCCTGCGCCCAAATCGCTTTCGATGGCGGCGATGTGATTGGCCAGATTGTCTTTTTGATTTTGGAAATACGTCTGGCCTCCGCGCCCGCCGTTTTCTTCGTTCATCCAGGCGATGACGCGAATCGTTCGTTTTGGCTTCAAGCCCAACTGTTTGCACAGATTTGCCACTTGCATGGCAACAGCAACTCCGGCGGCATCGTCAATCGCGCCGGTTCCCAAATCCCACGAATCCAGATGGCCGGAAACGATGATGACTTGATCGGGGAATTCCGATCCTTTCAGATCGGCAATGACGTTAGCGCTTTCCGCATCAGGCAAAGTTTGCGGCGTCATCACCAGTTTCAGCTTCACTTCGCCCTGCGCCGCCAAATGAGCAATCATTTCGGCGTCTTCATACGCGACTGCTGCGGCTGGAATTTTCGCAACGCCGTCCGCATAAAACATCGCACCGGTGTGTGGCAGCCGGTAAGCTTTGCCGCCCGCCGAACGATTCAGCGCAGCCACAGCGCCAAGTTTGGCAGCAGCGGAAGCCCCGCCTCCGCGATACGCGACAGCCTGACCGTAAGCGTCCAGCCCGTTCCCTTGCGCGGCCAGTTGATCGTCAAACTTGACGTTGAACAGGACAATTTTGCCTTTGACCTTGGCTTCGCCCAGCGCGTTCAGTTCGTCGAAGTTGTTGACGACAAC
>CAZXHW010000339.1:5064-8231 GCA_964639915.1 uncultured Heliomicrobium sp. | reverse complement strand
ACTGTACGCGCAGCTAGTCACCTTATCTGAATGGCCTTCGAGTTTGTGCAGCATCTCTCCGCTCTTGGCATCCCAGACTTTCAACGCGCGATCATTTGATGCCGATACGATTTGCTTGCCATTCGGACTGTAAGCGCAACTCATCACCACAGCCGAATGGCCTTCGAGCGTGCGCAGCATCTCTCCGCTCTCGGCATCCCAGACTTTCAGCGTGTGGTCATTTGATGCCGAGACGATTTGCTTGCCATCCGGACTGTAAGTGCAACTCATCACCACAGCCGAATGGCCTTCGAGCGTGCGAACAAGCGCAGGATGCGGCAGGTCGGGCAGATCGGATTGGGGGGTGATGTGCGGGCATTCCAGATGCCGCGCCAGGTCTTGCAGGATCGCTTTCAACTCCTCCAGGTGCTGCAACCGGACAAAGAGCGTCGCCGTGATCTCCCGATGCGTCCGGCAATGATTGAAGATGTGGCCTGTGTTGACGTAATTGCGCCGCAACGTAAGCAGTGGATCGTCATAGGGCGAATAATTGACAGCTTGCACCAGATCGTTTTCGACCGACAGAGATTTGCGCAGCACCGTCTTTTTCGCCAGATACCGCCAATCTTTGACTGTCGCCACCAACTCATCCCCAAAACCCGCCGCTACCAAATGATCGGCCAAGTAATTCCAAAAATACGGTTCGTCATTGCTCATCGCCGCCCAACCCTCTTGCGGGCGATGCGCGCTGAGCAATTGGCCGTGCAGTTCCGAAATGCGGTCACGTTGTTGGTCTATCAAGTACTGTCGGACGACATCGTGCAATCGAATGTAGCGCGCGTTAGCGTCGAAGGTATGTAACAAGGATAACCGGTTGAGTTGCGTGCATAAGTCTTCCGTATCAAATTCGGCGTCGAAGTTTTCCGCTGAACCTGTACTGGCCCAAAATGTTCCCAGCGTGGAAAGCGGAATGTTCACGTCTTCGGGGAAAACGGCCAATTCGTCATATCTTGCGCGTTCGTTGGCCTTGAGCAAATCCAGGCTGACGCCAATGGTTTTAGCAACGGCTTGATTGCGGGATTCGGTGTCGCGTGCATCGAAAAAGGTTAGCCCGCGTTTGTCCAAGGCGCGGTTGACATAATTAATCGCTTCGGGCAGCGATTGGTTTGTATTCTGAACGCGATCTTTCAGTGCGGCTCCCGCCAACCCCAACAGCAGCGGCCATTCGCCCAGCTTGATGGCCAGCTTTATCAATTCGTCATCACAAGCAGCAATTTCGCCATCGGGCAATCCGACGCTGAGCATGTTTACGGCTTCCGCAGCGCGCATCGCATCCACTTTGATTTGCTGAGCTTGCGGCGGCAGCGTGTCCAGATTGCGCGTGGTGATCAAGCGTGCACAGCGCTTTCCGCCTTGCAGAAATGGGCGCAGGTGATCGCGGTTCCATACGTCGTCAATGACCAGCAAAATGTCTCGGTCGGCCAGCAATTCGGTGAAGCGCGTGATGGCAGCTTCCAGGTTGCTGAAGCCTGGGCGTTCGCCGCTGATGGTTTGGATCAAATCTTCTACGCGGCCAGTTAAGTCGCCGGGCGTTTCTCCCAGCGTCACCCACAGAATGCCGTCGTCAAAGGCATCCTGAATCTCTTCGTTGTGGCAGAGTGATTTGGCGATGGTTGTTTTGCCGTAGCCGCCCGCTCCGCGCAAGGCAGCAGTGATGGCGACAGGCTCCTCGTGCGTTCGGTCGAGCAGCAAGGCGATCAGTTGGTCGAATTCTTCTGACCGGTGAACATGGTTGGCGGGCAGGTCTTCGACCATAAACGGCACCCGCCGCACGTCGGGCGTTTTCTGCAAGTCATTGAGAAACTTGGGCCATTCATGGCTGAAGTTGCCGTTGGCAAGTGTGCCCAGATCATAAAACGCCGAATCCCGCATCCAGCGCGGCATACTGTTGTAATCAATGTCAGGCGAGCCTTTGATCGGATACACGCAAACGCCTTGCTGCCGAGCGTATCGCCATTCGTCGCGCACGATTTTGGATTTCAAGGCATTCGGCGTTACCACCAGCAACAAAAAGCTGACTCTGTCTAAAGCTTCCGTGATTTGCTGCCACCAATCGCGCCCGCCTTCCATCCCAGTGCGATCCTGCCAGAGCGGGATATTCTGTCGTTCCAATAACTGTCGAAGCTGGTTGGCAAATTCGCTGCCGTCGCTGCGAGCGTAGGAGATGAACACGCCGGAGCGTTTCTGGTTAGGGCTGAGCTGGCGGTTGAAGGGCGTCATTCGCTGTGTGTTTTAACGCGGTTCGACAATCTCTTCAAATGTTCTGGCCTGGTCACTGTGGTAATCGCGTTGCGCTTTGACCATTGCCTCTTTTACTTTTTCTAAATTCAGCTTGCCGTTCACAGGGACGTAGATGCTTTCATCGCCCATCGTAGAAAAGTGCTTATCAATCATGTCCAGATAGCCTTTTTTCTTTAGACGTTGATTCCCTAAAGCTTGAATGCAAGTGACAGCCAGCAGGTAATACGGAGCTTCCGGGCCATCGAAATATCCGCGCACCTTTTCCCGCTCTGCAGCGCTGCCTGTGCTGAGCTCGATGTTGGCAGTTTTTAAGCGCTGCTCCATTGCGTCTATCTCTGTGGGGCCAGGAACTTCCAACACTGAGCTTGCTGCGGGCTTGGATGTCGGGCTGGCAGATAAAACAGCGTTCGGCGTTGGAGAGGACGATACTGATTTTGAGTCATTAGAAAAGACGCCCATGTTGTTCAGCGCCACGATCAATCCGGTAGACGCCGTAATGAATGCCGCCACGGCCGTCAGAATGCCGGGCAGTGTCTGCCACCAGGACTGAGATTTGGGAGGTTCACCAGACATGATCAATTCTCCTTTTGGAAGTTCGAAGGCCTACTGATAAACCACGAAGAAATCATTGTCGAGGAAATCATACTTTTCGACCTGTTTGAAGCCCGCAGCTTTCATCCATCCGTCCAGGTCTTCGACTTTGTAAACCAGCTTTTCGTGGCCAGCAGGCCAGGTTTTGCTGAAGTCAATCAACGCGATGTTCCCCGTCGGGGTCGATCGCATCCCGTTTGATGGCGGATGGATTCAGATCCCAGGACCGGGCACGAGCGTGATCGGCGTCCTTGGCCTGCTCTCTTTCACCGCGCGAAGTCGCCAACGCTCGCGGC
>CAZXHW010000339.1:0-5054 GCA_964639915.1 uncultured Heliomicrobium sp. | reverse complement strand
CGGCTTCAGGTATTTCTTCAAGCCTTTCAAGTACGTTGGCTGGTTGGCGATGTGATGCAGCGTGTCAATGATGACGATCAAGTCCACTTTTTCGGGCAGCTTCGGATCGTCTTCGCCGCCCATGATGGTTTTGATGTTGGTCAGGTTTTGTTCGGCAGCGGTCTTTTCTACGTACTTGATTAGTTCGGGGTCAATGTCCACGGCGTAAACGACACCTTTCGCGCCAAGCTGTTTGGCCAGCGGGCGCGTGAACAAGCCAGAGCCAGAGCCGATGTCGGCTACGCGCTGGCCGGGTTTGACCTTCAAAGCTTCGATGACTTTGGCAACTTGCAGTTCGGATTGGCGGCGTTCGGATTCCAGCAGTTTGATGTATTCGTCAGCCGAACGCGCACCGCGCGATTGGCCTTGGGGTTGTTGGGCGAATGCGACAGCAGTGCAACACATCAGCAAGGCGACGGTAGTAAGTTTTTTGAAGTTCATGAAGTCTCCGGTTATGACTAAAATCAGATCACAAAATTTTCGACGTGATTAACTGCTCAGCCCCAAAGGGGCAAAATGTAATAGCCCAGTGCAACGCACTGGGAGTCGGCAATAAGAATCAAAAGCCCTGAAAGGGCGAAATAGGTCAGAGTGTTATTTCGCCCCGTTGGGGCTTGCCAAAAGTGTTGTCAGTTACCCGGTGCGCTGCACCGGGCTTTTACAGTCTGCCCCTTTGGGGCTGATTTGGTTTGCTAAATAGACTCGGTCTCCTCCTGTTTTATTCAGGTGGATTGTTGGGCTGGTTCATCATCGCTCAACCAGCCGAATGCACGAGAAATGTAAAAGATAATGATGCCGGCCAAAATGGTCAGCAACGCTGCGCCAGTGGGTTTGCGATTCGCTTTCAAGCCTTCGACAAAAACTGTCAGCTCTACCAACAGAAACAGCGCGGGCGTCACGGGATAGCCCGGCGTCCGAAAGATGTTCGGGCCATTGGTTTTTTGTCGGCGCGAAACGATATAGACGCCAGCCACGGTCAACGCAGCCATCAACGACAACGCCGATCCAACATAGGTCAGCAGGTTTCCGAATTCTCCGGTCAGCACCAGCAAAATGGCGACGATAGATTGCGCCAGAATGGAAGCCGTCGGCGCGCCGCCTTGTTTGCCCAGCCTGCGGAAAATCGAAGGCCCAAGTCCGTCGCCCGCCATCGCGTAATACACACGCGGTCCGGCGGCCGTCATTGCGCTGACCGAACCCAGGATCGTCAATGTGATGATGACGCTGACCAATGTCGCGCCAGTTTTGCCGAACAGGATTTCTGCCGCTTGTTTGCCGATGGCGACGTCAGGTTTCCAGGCGTCAGCGGGAATCGCGTACAGGAATAAAATGTTCAGCGCCAGATAAAGAAGCGTGACAACCAATGTTCCGCCGATCAAGGCACGCGGCAATGTGCGGCGCGGGTCTTTGACTTCGCCTGCCAGATACGAAGCTGCATTCCAGCCGCTGTAAGCAAAACTGACTTGAATCAACGCCACCCACCACGCTCCGTTGGAGGAAGAATTTTGCACGACGCCGTGCCAATTGCCTTTACCCGTCGCAAAGCCGGAAAACACCAGCAGAATAATTGATCCAACAACCAGACTGGCGATGATGGTTTGCAGTTTGCCGCTGTGACGAATGCCTGTGGAGTGAAAGGTCGCGAATGTCGCGATCAGAACAGAAGCCAGCAAGGAGCCTTGCGTAATGTTTAGTGTACCGTGAAACCCAAGGTCGCCTGGCAGTGGAATTTGCCACGGCACGGAAAACACGGTCGCCTGAACATCCCAGTGAAACACTTCAGCGGCGTAATTGGCCGCCCCAAGCGCCGACGCCGCGATGGCTGCGGAAAAGCCAACCAGAAAGGAAATCCAGCCGCTGACGAATCCCCATAGCTTGCCGTAAATGTGGGAAAGATACTGATACTCACCGCCAGCATCAGGCATGCGCGTGGCAAGTTCGGCGTAACACAGCGCACCTGATAGAGCGATCAACCCACCAAGCACCCAAACTCCCAATGTCGCCAACCCGCTTCCCGTCGTCGTTCGGACAAATGCCGGAACCGTGAAAATTCCTGTGCCAACCATGTTTGTCACCACGAAAGCCGCCGCCGCCCAAACGCCGAGCGCGCGGCGTAACTCGTTTCCGGCAGTCTTCGACTCGTTCTCGTTTCGCTCCTCTGGCATTTTACTCCTTTGTTGGTCAGTGGTTTCTGTGGGGACGGACTATACAACGAGAGTTTAGCTTGCCGCTACTTTTCGCCTGTATCGTATCCAAATCAAATGACTTGTGCTGTAATTCGCACCGCTGGCCGAATCAAAATCTTGATAGGAGTCTTCAATTCGTGGAAAACAAATTGGCAACAGACAGCCGAATCCGGCAGTTGAAGCGGTCAATCTTTGTTTTGCTGGCGGCGTTGGCTTTTGTAGGCTTCAGCGTTTGGGAAGGCGATGCGCAGCATCAGGCTACGAATCCGGCAAGCAAGCTTAACCCCTTACAAGTTCGGCTGGGCGAACGGCTATTCCGCGAAGAGCGCTTTACGACGGCGCAGGGCGATTTGATGACCAGTTGCGCGACCTGCCACCAGACCGATCAAGACCCGCAAGGCCGCCGCGCATTCACAGACTTTTTCAATCGCAGTTTGGTTCCGTTTCGCCGGGAAGACCCGCGACGAACAGAAGTCCGCAACTCGCCGACGCTGCTGGATGTCGCTTTGATGCCGCGTTTGCATCTGGACGGCGAATTCAAATCGCTGGAAGAACTGGTGGCCGGAACCTTCAGTGGGCGACCGATGGGCTGGTTGCCCGGCGAAGAAGAAAAGGCGTTCAACCAAGTTCAGGCCGTCTTGCTGACGGACAAGGCGACAGAAGGTTCGGCTTCGTATCGTGAACAATTCAAAACGGCGTTTGATGTTGATCTGGAAAAGCTCAGCCGTGACCAAATTATCGGACTGGTATCAAAAGCTGTCGCCGATTTTATGCGGACGATGCGCAGCAAACAGGATTCACCTTACGACCGGTTTGTAAGGCTGAATGGTTTGGAATCGGCTCCGGCTGGAGACGGAAGCGCAAAAGCATTTGCCGAGCGAACGCTGGCAAAACTTACTGACCTGGAAACGAAAAAGGCGTTGAAGCTCAGCAACAACTTCAACCAAACGGCGCTGGCCGGACTGAAAATTTTTCTACGAACGGAAGGCGAAGCTTCAGTTGGAAATTGCGTTGCTTGCCACGCGCCGCCGCTGTTCACGGATAATTCCTTTCACAACCTGGGAGTCAGCCAAATCGAGTTTGACCGGTTGAACGGAGCAGGGAAGTTTGCGCAGCTTGAAATTCCCGACACAGCAACAGCCAAACGCCCGTCAGCGAAGTTCCGCGAAACCGTGGAAAAAGGCCGACTGGGTTTTGCCGATCTTGGCCATTGGAACTTCGTTGATTTGAAAACTTCGCCGTTGCGCCGTACAGGCGAAAGCGACGATCAGTTCCTGCGAAGAATGATCGGCGCTTTCAAAACGCCTACGCTGCGGCATCTGGCTTTTACCGCGCCATACTTTCATTCCGGCGATTATGCTTCGCTGGAAGATGTGCTGCGAGAACTTGCTCAATTGGGCGAACTGGCGCGCGCCGCACAGATTCGGGAAGCTGATGAAGAGCTTCCCAAAATCCGTTTGAAAGAAACGGACATCGTTCCGCTGATGGCGTTTCTGGCTACGTTGAATGAAGGGTTGAAATAAGGTGTACGTTAGATGACAAGTTCAACGCAAAGACGCAAAGTTTGAAAGACGCAAAGATGGTTCCAATGAAAAGTGGCTCAGGTTGCTGCAAGATATTTCTGGTGGAAGATGTTTGCGCCTTTGCTGCTTTGCGTCTTTGCGTCTTTGCGTTAATCCTGTTGATTAAGCGTAAGTCTTTCGCCTATTCGCCAATCAGTTTGTGATACCTACCCATCCAGTACGGCAACAGAAAGTACGCGCCATCGTCTTCGCTGCGCCCGCCATTGCCGCCATCAATTCGATACGGATTCCCGTTCCATTTCGTCATCGGCAGTTCATCGTAAGGCAACACGATCAGCGCCTGTTTGCGATTGAACCTGTCTGCCAGCAAATCCATCGGCACGTCCAGCCGGTGGGAATTCGTCACCGTCCATTCGATCAAGTCCATCGGAATTTCCTGTAGAGTGCGAACTGAATCTGCGCGGTCAAACTCTTTTGCTCCGCTGCAAGCTCCATAAATGAAATTCCAGAGCGGACCGCGTTCCGGGCGCTCAACCTGCCAGGCGCGTTCCAGACTTTCCAGATACACCTCGCGGAGCTTCGCGTCTTTTTCGTAAATCAGCAGCGGGTAATACGACAGAAAGGCCAGTTCATCATCGGAATGGTTGATGCGACCGGGATAATTGATCTTCTGGTTTCGTGTCAGCAAGTGGTAATTGTGTTTGCTGATCAGTTCCTGATACGCCTGTTCATATCGCGGATTGCCTGTGATGTATTGCGCCGTTCGCAGATGCGCCAGGATGTGCAAGGCGCGCAATCCCAGTTCGTCCGGGTCTTCCCAAATGGCGTCTGGCCCCCACCAACCCCAGCGCGTCTTTTTGCCGTCCGTGTCAATCAGTTGGTAGTTGTTGTTCAGAATGTGATCGGTCATTCGCGTGATGACGCCACGAATTTTCTGGCGCTCGGCTTCGTCGGCGACCAGGTCGTAATACACCGCGTAGCCAAAATAATGCCCGACGATTTCATCGGAACTGGTGTCGCCTTTCCAGCGCCATTTGCTGTCGGCTGTGTCGTGCCACTCGCCGTCTTTGGGCTGAATGTCTTCGCCGATTTTGATGATCGAGCGGGCGTGAAAGCCCGAAATGCCAGTGATTTCTTCCAGCCGCAGCATCGCTTCAAAGCCGACTTTGGCATTGGCGCGGGCGTCTGGGGATTTGGTGACGGCGTAGCGGAAGGCTTCTGCGGCGATGTACATCTGCGTCCACAAACCATCGTTGTCGGAAGAAACCGTTTGATTGCTGCTCAGATCGCCCGGAACTTTCAAGTG
>CAZXHW010000338.1:0-8233 GCA_964639915.1 uncultured Heliomicrobium sp. | reverse complement strand
ACAAATGCCCGCGTTGCAGCCACGAAAGCCAAAGCGCCGATTGTTCCCGGAACAGTGGAACCGCTCAAAGACGAAGCCACTGCCCGAAAAGTGGCGGCAGAAATCGGCTACCCTGTAATGATGAAAGCTTCGGCAGGCGGTGGCGGCAAAGGGATGCGCGTCGTTCGCTCCGACGAAGAGATGGCCGCTGCATTGCAAATGGCCAGCGCCGAAGCGCAAGCGGCGTTTGGCGATCCAGCGGTGTACATTGAAAAGTTGATCGAACGCCCGCGCCACATCGAAATCCAAATCGCCGCTGACAAGTTCGGCAACGTCATTCACCTGGGCGAGCGCGAATGCTCCATTCAACGTCGTCATCAAAAAGTCATTGAAGAATGCCCGGCAAGTTTCAACGACGCGGACTTGCGCGCCAGAATGGGAGCCGCATCAGTCGAAATCGCTCGCGCCGCAAATTACTTTAGCGTGGGCACGATTGAATTTCTGGTGGACGCCGACCGCAACTTTTACTTTCTGGAAATGAACACGCGGTTGCAGGTGGAACATCCGGTGACAGAAATGGTTACGGGCGTGGATTTGGTGCGCGAACAGATTCGCATTGCGGCGGGCGAACCACTCAGTTTCAAACAGGAAGACATTCGCTGGACGGGTTCAGCTATCGAATGCCGCGTTTATGCGGAAGATCCGGAAAAGAACTTTTTGCCTTCACCGGGCAAAATCACGCGGCTTAGAACTCCATCTGGCCCTGGCGTTCGCGACGACAGCGGAGTTTACGAAGGTTGGGAAGTTCCGCTGTTTTACGACCCAATGATTTCCAAACTGGCGGCTTGGGGAGCGACACTCGACGAAGCCATCGCCAGAATGCAACGCGAGCTGGTAGAATATCACGTCGGCGGAATCCGCACGACAATTCCCTTCTTTCAGTCGGTGCTGAAAGATGAAGAATTCAAAAGCGGTGAGATTGATACAGGTTACATCGCTCGATTTCTGGAACGGCAGCAAAAAGCGGAAACCGAATCGAATGGCCACAAGGAAGCCCAAATCGCCGCCGCCATCGTCGCAGCAATAAATTTTTCGCAGCAGGCTCAAATGCAGCAAAAGAGCAGTTCAACCACCGAATCCACAAAAGTCAGTAAGTGGAAAACTGCCGGGCGAATTGGCCGCTAAACCTAGCCGGCAATTTAGCAACAAGGAGGCAATATGCGCCCACTCATTCTCATTGCCAGTCTTTGTTTCCTTTTGACGTCCTTCGCTTTCGCGCAGCAGTCCGAAGCGCAACCGGCTCCGTCAGCATCTCAATCTACTCAAAGCAGCGACATCGTTCCCGTTCCTGAACCGAGCGAGAAAGCGTTGCAATATCATCGCAGTGGTTTGGTGTTGTGGGTTTTCGGCTTGCTGTGGGGCCTCGCAATTCCGGCCTTGTTTCTTTTCACAGGGTTTTCGGCGCGTATTCGCAATTGGGCACAGGCGATTGGCAAAAAGTGGTTTTTCGTCGTCGGCATTTACTTTGTGATTTTCACGCTGATCAATGCCGTGATTGATTTCCCGCTGTCGTATTACGAAGAGTTTGTTCGCCAGCACGCTTACGGAATGTCGAATCAGACCTTCGGCAAATGGTTTAGCGATTCAGTGATCAACTTGGTCATCGGCCTGATTGTCGGTTTCCTGTTCCTGTGGATTCCTTATCTGCTGCTGAAACGAAGCCCGCGCCGATGGTGGCTGTATACCGGTTTGCTGTCAGTTCCCTTCTTGATTTTGACGATTCTAGTGCAACCCGTCTGGATTGATCCGCTGTTTAACAAGTTCGGCCCAATGAAAAACAAGGAGCTGGAAACGAAAATTCTGGCGCTGGCCGAACGCGCAGGCATCGAAGGCGGCCGCGTTTATGAAGTCGCCAAAAGCGAAGACACCAAAGCCCTGAACGCGTACGTTACAGGCTTCGGCAATACGAAACGAATCGTCTTGTGGGACACAACGATTGCCAAGCTAGACGAAAACGAGTTGCTGTTTGTGATGGGGCACGAGATGGGCCATTACGTGCTTGGCCACATCTGGAAAATGCTGATTTTCTTTCCGCTCATAATTTTATTCACGCTGTACCTGATCCATCGAACTTCCGGCTGGTTACTGCGGAAGTACAAAGATCGCTTTGGCTTTAGTGAATTGTCGGATGTGGCTTCGTTGCCGCTGATCATTCTGCTGTTCAGTATTTTCCTTTTCTTCATCACACCGGGCGTAATGGCGTTTACGCGAAGCCAGGAACACGAATCCGACCGCTTCGGCTTGGAAATCAATCAGAACAATCACGCGGCCGCGACGGCGTTCGTAAAACTGCAAACGGAAAACCTTGCGGTTCCGCGTCCGCATTGGCTGGTCAGATTGTGGCAAGCCAGTCACCCAACGCTCGGTGAACGAATTGACTTCTGCAACGAATACCGTCCGTGGACAAAAGGGGAGCCATTGCAGTACGGTCATCTTTTCAAACAAGCAAAGTAAACTGATGAAACTGGAACTGGAAATTGACGGACAAGTAGTCGAAGCGGAATTTGCCGCGACAAACGGCAGTGCACAGCTAACGCTTGGCGAACAAACGCACGCGGCTGAAGTCAGCCAGCCAGAAGCGGGCTTTTTCGTTGTGCAAATGAACAATCGTATTTACCGCTGTGCGCTGGAAAAATCGCCAACTGGCGAAACGGAAATTGTCGTCAACGGCCAGCGCGTGGCGATCAACGTGCGAGACAAAAAACGTTTGCGCGGCAACGCTGGAGGCGCAGCAGGTGCCAGCGGCAAAATCAGCTTGATCTCGCCAATGCCCGGCAAAGTCGTCCGTGTGCTGCTCAACGAAGGCGATGAAGTCGCGGCTGATCAAGGCGTTCTGATCGTCGAAGCCATGAAAATGCAGAACGAAGTCCAATCCCCCAAAGCAGGCAAAGTGACAGAAATGCGTGTGACAGAAGGCCAAACGGTCAACGCCGGAGAAACGCTGGCTGTGATTGAATGACTTGAAAAGTCAGACGCACCCGACCAACTGTAAAAAACAGAATAAAAAATTAGTGCGGTAAGATTAATGCAGTGATATTATGCGTCCGCCCTGTCGCTGAGATTGCCCCTCCCAACCTGACCCCGCTTTCCAACTTCAGTCAGGATCATTATGAAGCTGCCAAAAATTTCTCTCCTAAGCGTAATTACGTTGTGTTGTTTGATTACTGTTACCTTGCTCACCGCTTCACCTTCCGGCTTTGCGCAAAACCGAAGCGCCTTCTCTGTTCAAGTCGTGTCTTCCTCTACCGAAGCCGAAGCGCTGGCAATCATCGCGGAACTGAAAACCAAAGACATTGAAGCTTATTTGATAAGGTCCGAAGTGCCGGGCAAAGGCATGCGCTATCGCGTTCGCGTGGGCAAATTTGCTTCAACGCAAAGCGCCAAAGCCACGGGCGACCAATTGGTTGCGAACGGCACAATCAAAGAATTTGCGGTCATGCCTTACGAATCGCCGACAACTTCTATAGCCGCAAAGCGCGAGCCGAAAAAATCTCAACCGCCGACTGTGGCCAGCCCAAAAGTAGAAAAACAACCGAGCGAAGCAGCCGAAACCATCGCTCCATTGGCCAACCAAAAATCTACCGAAGCAGCGAAAGAAACGGTCAAGGAGACCGTACAGCCTGAAATCGCTGCGCCAGTGACGACAACAGAATTGCCAAAATTGATTGAGCCTGCCTCGGAGAACAAAGAAACGGCCAAAGCGGAAAACAAACCTGAACCAAAATCGGAAGCCAAGCCAGAAGTTAAGATTGTGGAAACAAAACCGGAGGCTTTGCCGACAGCAGCGAATTTTGATGCTGACGCCTCTTCCGAAAAAGAAGAGCCCAAAATCGCGAGGCCGCCTGTTGCTGACGTCTTAACAGAATCTGTGATGGCCAAAAGCAATTGGCGTATGGCACGCCGAGCAGCGGAAACCGACAAAAACCTGCGGGCGCTTCACTTTGTAGATTCCATGACTGGTTGGGCGGCAGGCGACGCCGGAGCCATTTACCGCACCACCGATGGAGGCAGAAGCTGGAAACCACTGCTCAGCGGAGTCTCCGCCAACATCAACTTCGTTTACTTTCTGGACTGGAACCACGGCTGGATGATCGGCGATTCCACCAGCAAAGATGACGAAGGCGAAACCGTTCTGGTCAGCACCATCAACGGCGGACGCACCTGGATGACTCAGAAGATTCCGAACCTGCTCAGCGTGCATTTCACTGACTTGCAAAACGGTTGGGCGGTCGGTCGAAACGCGACCTTGCTGCACACCACAAACGGCGGCGTTGACTGGAAACCCGCCGAAGAGGTGCAAGCGGTCGTCGGTTTGCCGGTGGAATCGTCGAATTACAACTTCGGATTCCGCGACGTTTATTTCCTCGACCCGGACCACGGCTGGCTGATTGGCAACTTTTACGGACGCGCTCAGAGCAACATCGGCGGGTTGTTCGTGACTTCTGACGCAGGCAAAACCTGGAAACGCTTGCCGCTGACGCTGGAAACCAAATATGTTTCCGGCCGCTTCACGCCCGGAACCATCAACTCCGTCCGCTTCACGGATGAAAACACTGGCACCGTCACCGGTGAGATGAAAGACGGCGAAAACCGATTCTTTTTCGCGCTGCACACTCGCGACGGTGGCAAAACCTGGCAACAGTATCGCACCTCCGTACGCTCCACACTCAGCACGCAATTCCTTGATCCGACAAACGGCTGGATGGCCGCCTTTGCTCCTCGTGAAGGCAGCGCCGAAGCCGTCGTCTACGACACCTCCCTGATGCGCACCGACAACGGAGGCCTGTCCTGGCAAACCGACTTCACCGCCAAAGGCAGCCGAATCCGCAATCTGTTTTTTCTTTCCCCACAAAAAGGCTGGGCTGTCGGCGATCGCGGAATGATTTTGCGGTACGAAGAAAAGACGAAGGCGATGAATTGAAACTGTAGAGTCAGGAAGGAAGCAATGAGAATAAAAGTTCAATATGACGGAAAAGACTATGGGGCAGGCAGCAATGCTACTAAATACAAGCTTACTATCTCACAAGAGTCTCCAAAGGCCGATGTAAAGATTTTATTCGATTTTGACAAACCAACTTCGGGTCAAAGTAATAGTTGGGACAGTTATGCCTCAGTCATGGGAGGTACAATCATTTTGCCTAAACGTCAGGCTGTTGAAGTTGCTATAGCCCTTTTGTCCTTTTGTCGGCAATCCGAACATCAATCTAAAACCGCACAGTCGGCCGTTATAACTCTGGATGAGAACGACTTGGAAAGCAGGTGCGTTCCAGCAATAAGGTGTTTTGAACTGGCGAACTTGCTTCAGGTCAAAGTCGAAGAGGTTATTAAAGAAGCCCAAAAACTTAATTTCCAACCGGCCACTCGTACGACTTTTCTCCCTCTCACAATAGCGCAGTCTATTAGCCAGCAACTTTCGAAGGAATCATTAGCGGCTTGATATCAGGCAGATCGGAATGCTAAAAGCTCCTTGTGGAATGGGAAGATTATTGGCAAAAGGCAAAAGAGAATCTCGACGTAGCAGCGTTGGCATATCAAAGTCAAAAGTTCAACGCTTGTGCAAGCCGAGCCTATTACGCCGTTTTCTTAGCCAGCATTGCCGCGCTGCTCAAGTTGACGGATTATCGTCCTAAAAGAAATGAATGGGATCATAGCCAAGTACAGGCCGAGTTAAACCGGCGGCTGATTATGCGAAAGAAGGTGCTGCCTTCCGAGATGGGGCGAGTTCCAATGGATTTAATGGAGAGGCGACATCAAGCCGATTACAAACCACAGTCAATTACCGCCAAAGTAGCCAAACTGGTCTGTGATCGGGCTAAAGAATTTCTTTCCGCAATCGAAGAAACCTTGAAAGAAGCGCAATGAGTCAACAAACTAACCGACAATTCAACCAAGCTGTTAATGGCGTTCGAGACCCTGTAGCTGAATATCTTTCTGAGCTGGAGAGACTTTACCCCGCAGCAATTGGAACCTCAGAAGTTATCAGGAGGCGAGACAATCGCGTAATCGTCTCTGTTCCTCTGCCAACAGATGAAGATGAAAACATTTGGCTTTTCGACAAGATGGCAGAAGTTGGAACTAAAATTCTGCTCGAAACTGACGAATACATCATCCTCTCAAGCCAATAGCCAAATTCTTTCAATGCGGCCTGATAAACGGCAGAATCAATTCCACCAGAATCAGCACCACAATAATCACTTCCAGCGTCTGACTTTGCGCCGTGTGGAGCCGGTCGTTCATCAGGTCGTAAAAGTCCGAAACGATTTCCAGCTTACGCGAAATCGTTGTGTCCCATTCCTGCAAGTAAAACCGTTTGGCCGCCGCCGAATGCAGCCGCGCCAGGTACAAATCTCCGACCAGTTTCAGCGCGTTTTCGACTCGTTCCGCGAGCAAAGCAGATTCCAGTTTCAGTTCGGCTAAATCTTCGATGGCTTTGCGGTAAGGTCTGCGCAGCGGGATTGGCCATTCGATTCGTTTACGAACCAGACTGCCGTATTCGGCGATGCGTTTGTCCAGTTGGCGATCAATGTAACGCGCTTCCAGCAATTCCACGTTCAACAATTCCAGCACGTTGGCCGTGTCTTCGTAATCGGGGTCGTAAATCACCGCCGCGTTCCAATCCACCAAAGTCACGTCGTGTTCGTAATAGCTGATGCGTTGCGCCAAAGCTTCGTCTTGCTGCATGCGGCTGAGTTTCTGTTTTTCAAATCGCAAAGTCTGCGCCAGCGCGGCTCGATGGTTGGCGGTTAAGTCTTCAGCAAGCAGCGGTTCGTCCAGCTTTTCGACGATGAACAGGTAATAGTCTTCGATCAGTTCGGCCAAGCGTGGACGAACAATGGCCGGTTCAATTTTCAGCATCAAGCTTTCGACTTGTTCTTTGGCCTGTGCTTCCAGATTCAATGCGTGCAGGTCGTGGCTGATCTGCGGCAGGTCATCCAGCGATACGGCTTCGCCCGACGCCAGATTCCAACGGTAGGAAATGCTGACGGCTCCAAAGTCGAAAACCGTCGCTTGAATATTTCCCGGTGAAGCGAAATGACCGGTGGCCAGCCCCAGATGCAAAATTTGCGGAGGTTTGGTGTACTGCAAATATGTCGGCGTCTGTTTCTTGCGCGACAATGGCTGAATGGGTGTCGTCGCCATCATCGCGCTCAATCGTTCCAGCGAAACTTCGTGCCCGACATCAAAGGCAAACATCGCCACCACATGACCTTGCAAGATTCGCGTCATAAAACCCTTTCGTTGCAGATTCACTTTGAAGATTTCCAGAATGAGCCATCCGGAAAAAAGCCGCAAGCTTTGGTTTGATGACGCTTGATTGACCACGATTAAAACTGAACAGAACTTATGCAAGAACAATAGCTTCAACGCAAAGTCGCAAAGACGGTTTTAGTGACGAAACTACTCAAGTTGCCACGCATTATTGACCCTGGTTCGCTTTGCGCCTTTGCCTCTCAGCGTCTTTGCGTTAATTCGACTATTCTGCGCAAGTCCAACTGAAAATAGAAAAAGAGCGCAGGTTGCCCAATAACCTGCGCTCTTTGACGGTGAATGAGAGCGAATCGGAGGCTCTCTGGCTGAGGTAAAAACCTTCGGCTGAGATTCCCTTGGCCGAGAACTCGAAAAAACTCAGTCGTGATATTGGTTGGCGACCAGCTTGGCGATGTCCTTGATGGTCTTCTCGGCATCGGCAATTGTCGCATCCGAAGCGTTGTCGAAATCATCTGGATCGTCCGAGATATCATCCATAAAGATCGCCACCAGAACTTCCTGGCCATCCGGGAAGCGGAAGCGTCCGGCATCAGCGCGAACGTAACGCGGCGCGCCGGTCAGGCTGCCACCTTTATTCCAAACGCTGATCGCAGGATTGAACATCGGCCCGACGGTTGAAGCGATGTAGCTTTTTTCGTTCACGCCATCGTTGTCACTGTCCATCTTCAAGGTGTTCCAGAACCGCGTTTCAGAAGTGTTGCTCAGCACGTTTTCCTGCAAGACTTTCTTCAACAAAGTGACCATTTCGCGCGGTGTGGATTTGTTTTCCCAGCCTTCCTGACGGTCTTCACCGGAATTGCTGTTGCCGTGCATGCTCGGCGCGCCCGTGCCGCTCATATACCGATGGATGCGCGTCACATCCAGTCCCAACTGATCCAACCGAGTGTAGATCGACGCCGCTCCCAACCGCTGAATCAGCAGATAT
>CAZXHW010000337.1:0-8234 GCA_964639915.1 uncultured Heliomicrobium sp. | reverse complement strand
TTAAACCAGAGCACGTCCGTTTCAAATATCGAATGGAAGGGCTGGACAAGGATTGGATTGAAGTCGGCACGCGGCGCGCGGCGTATTTTTCGCACCTTCCTGCTGGCAATTACACATTCCGCGTGATTGCCGCCAATAGCGATGGGGTCTGGAATCAGGAAGGCGCGCAGCTCAACGTCATTGTTATCCCGCCTCTCTGGCAACGATGGTGGTTTGTCGCGTTGCTCTTTCTTTCGCTGACTGGGGTTGTCATGTTGCTTTTTCGTGCGCGGCTCGAAAAATTGAAGCGCGAGCAGGCGTTGCAGAACGCCTTTTCCCAGCAATTGCTGACCTCGCAGGAACAGGAGCGCAAACGCATTGCCGTCGGGCTGCACGATTCGCTCGGACAGCAATTATTGATCATCAAAAACTGGGCAATGATCGTGCTGAAACTGACGGGCGCGGATCATCCGTCGCGCGAAGGGGTGAACGAAATTTCAACGACCGCTTCACAAGCTATCGAAGAAGTTCGCGAAATCATCTACGATTTGCGTCCCTACCAGTTGGACAAGGCCGGACTGGCCAGTACGATCCAATTTATGGTTGAAAAGGCCGCCGCGGCGTCTGACATCAAATTCAACATAGACATTGGCGAGATAGATAGTTTGCTGCCTTACGATTCGGAAATCCTGCTCTATCGCGTGGTGCAGGAATGCGTAAACAACATCCTCAAACACTCGCAGGCGACCGCCGCGCGAGTTGTGATTAATCGGGACGAATGCTTGCTCAATTTGATGATTGAAGACAATGGACGTGGGTTTTCTAGTGAGATCGTTGCCTCTGGCGATTTCCGGCGCGGTGGTTTGGGGTTGAGCGGCATGAGCGAGCGTGTCCGCATTCTCGGCGGTAAGCTGACCATCCAATCCGCGCCCGGCAGCGGCACAAAAATCTTCATTACGCTTGATGCGGGGGAACGCCATGGCCGCTGAACTTCGTATCCTGATTGCCGATGACCACCCGGTTTTCCGGCGCGGCTTGCGGATGATTATCGAAGCAGAAACCTCATTCAAAGTCATCGCCGACGTGGAAGATGGGAATGCCGCGCTAAAACAAATTCACGAACAGAAACCCGACGTGGCTGTGCTGGATGTGGATATGCCCAATGGCGGCGGGTTTGAGGTCGTTCGCGACCTGCAAAAGCTTAACCTGCACACGCAAATCATCTTTCTCACCATGTACAAAGACGAAGCGCTGTTTAACAAAGCGATGGATCTGGGTGTAAAGGGATATGTGCTCAAAGACAGCGCCATTGACGACATTATCGCCAGCATTAAGACGGTTGCTTCCGGACAGAATTACATCAGCCAGCCGCTTGCCACCTATTTGATCAACCGCAGCCGGCGTCAGGCGTCCTTTGACCAGCAAACACCTTCCATCAACAAGTTGACTCCGACCGAGCGTCGCATTTTGCGGCTCATCGCCGATCAGAAAACCAGCCGAGACATCGCGGCGGAATTGTTCATCAGTATCCGCACCGTCGAACGTCACCGTTTGAATATCTGCGATAAACTCAACCTTCATGGCAGCAATGCCCTGATGCGTTTCGCTCTGGAAAATAAGCAGCAGTTCCTTTGACCAAATTCAAAATTTCCTGGTTTTGCCCTTCTCTCATGCGTAGCCATACGCAGAGAAAAATGCGTAGAGCTACGTAGAAAAAATGCGTAGCCCTGTGAATACCTGCCACTTCACGCTTTCCCTATTATTCTGCCGCAGCGAGCTTGCAGATACAGGACAGGCACCAATGAAAGTATTAATCGTTGAAGACAACCAGGCGATGCGCAGAATGATTCACCGGATGGTGGCCCAGGTCGCGGGCGACATCTGCGAGTGCGGCGATGGCGTGACAGCCTATTCACTTTATCGCGAGATGCGGCCCGACTGGGTATTGATGGATATCGAAATCGGCGCAGTCAATGGCATAGAAGCGACTCGCCAAATCAAAAAAGATTATCCCGATGCCTCAATTATCATTGTTACCAACTACGATGACGCTCAGTTGCGCGAAGTCGCGCTTCAAGCGGGCGCTTGTAATTACGTGCTCAAGGAAAACTTGAATCAACTAGAAGAGTTGTTGGCGGAGGCCACACGATGATTCACCAACGCTCCCAACGTTCATCACCATCGCAATAGCAGTGACGCCGCAATCACGCGGCAATATCTCAAAATAAATTCAACCGATTGCGGCGTACCCAAACGGAGGCAAACCAATTTCGCTCGTTCGCCATTCCTTGTTAATGGGGCTCGCATTCCTGTGCATACCGGCTACCAGCACAAACGAGAATTGCTTCCACAGGAGTTTTCATGCGACTTGATCTCTTACTCACCCGGTTTCGATTTGTGGCGTTCATTCTGCTGACGCTGTCGGCAGCCATGGTAATCAAGGGTGTCCGCCCTCTGGCCAGCACGAAGATTATCCCGACTGCGGCGAAGGGGACGGCCCCTCTGATTGCCAGTACCCGTTATGTGGCAACAACCGGGAATAACACCAGCAATAATTGCCTGAACTCCTTAAGCCCGTGTGCCAGCCTTTCTTATGCGGTTGGACAAGCAGTAACGGGCGATACGATTCAAATTGCGGCTGGAATCTATACTGAAGCTGGGACCGACATTTCCGGCAAAGTCCTGACCATCATCGGAGGGGGAACCGAGGCCACAATTCTGCAAGCCGCAGCCAGCCCAGGAATTGCCGCTGATCGCGTCCTGCGCCTTACAGGTCAGTCTTATACCTTACAAGACCTGACCATCCGCCACGGTGTGAATCCCAGCGGCGGTGGAATCAATATTGTCAATTCCCAGGTGACGCTGAACAACGTCGCCGTTACCGACAATCGAGCGATGGACGTAGGCGCCACCACCGGGCTGAACGGCGGAGGAATTTCCATCAACAACGGCTCGCTGACATTGAATAACAGTACCGTCAGCAACAACACAGTCACGACCAGCGATTCACTGACCACCAGGGGAAACGGCGGCGGCATCTTTGTGGGCAATGCTACTCCCTTGGCACTCAACAACAGCACTGTCAGCGGCAACTCCGCAATACGTGGTGGCGGAGGCATTTACTTTTCCGGCAGTACGGTCAACGTTAGCTACACCACCATTGCAGGCAACACCAGCGACAGCGACAGCGATGGTGTGGGCGATGGTGGCGGCGTCTATCGCAGCGCCGGCACGTTCAACCTGAAGAGCAGCATCGTGGCTGGGAACAAAAAAGGCACCAGCGGGACCACCAATGCGGTGGCAGATTGTGGCGGAACGATCACATCCCAAAATTACAACCTGACGGGGAGCAGCACAGGGTGTTCGTTGAGCGGGACGGGCGACCAAACAGTGACCCCATCGAATGTCTTTACCAGCGTGATCGGCCCGCTTGCGAACAACGGCGGGCCAACCAGAACCCATGCCTTGCTCGGCGGCAGCCCTGCGCTCAATCAAATTCCCAATAGTGTAAATGACTGCGGTGTTGGGCCATTCACTCAGGATCAACGAGGCGGATCGCGCCCTTTCAGTAACACTTGCGACGTCGGCGCGTTTGAGGCGCGTAATCTCCGATTCGTCAGCACCACAGGCGCCGATTTAGGCGATTGTAGCCTGACTGCCTGCGCCCGTCTCGCTTATGCGGCTGGGCAAGCAGTAAGCGGCGATACGATTCAAATCGCGGCAGGAATCTACACGGAGGCTGGGACCGACATTTCCGGCAAAATCTTGACCGTCATCGGGGCCGGAACCGAGGCCACAATTCTGCAAGCCGCAGCCAGCCCAGGAATTGCCTCTGATCGCGTCCTGCGCTTTACAGGTCAGTCTTATACCTTACAAGACCTGACCATCCGCCACGGTGTGAATCCCAGCGGCGGTGGAATCAATATTGTCAATTCCCAGGTGACGCTGAACAACGTCGCCGTTACCGACAATCGAGCGATGGACGTAGGCGCCACCACCGGGCTGAACGGCGGAGGAATTTCCATCAACAACGGCTCGCTGACATTGAATAACAGTACCGTCAGCAACAACACAGTCACGACCAGCGATTCACTGACCACCAGGGGAAACGGCGGCGGCATCTTTGTGGGCAATGCTACTCCCTTGGCACTCAACAACAGCACTGTCAGCGGCAACTCCGCAATACGTGGTGGCGGAGGCATTTACTTTTCCGGCAGTACGGTCAACGTTAGCTACACCACCATTGCAGGCAACACCAGCGACAGCGACAGCGATGGTGTGGGCGATGGTGGCGGCGTCTATCGCAGCGCCGGCACGTTCAACCTGAAGAGCAGCATCGTGGCTGGGAACAAAAAAGGCACCAGCGGGACCACCAATGCGGTGGCAGATTGTGGCGGAACGATCACATCCCAAAATTACAACCTGACGGGGAGCAGCACAGGGTGTTCGTTGAGCGGCACAGGCGACCAAACTGTGACCCCATCGAATGTCTTTATCAGCGTGATCGGCCCACTGGCGAACAACGGTGGGCCAACCAGAACCCATGCCTTGCTCGGCGGCAGCCCGGCGCTCAATGCCATTGCTGTTGGCGTAAATGGCTGTGGAAGCGTTCCGTTCAATCAAGATCAACGAAACAAATTGCGCCCAATTAACGCGACTTGCGACATCGGAGCTTACGAAGCCCAGCTTTCGATCACGCGCGATTCTGTCTCTCCAACCAATGCCGGTTCCGTTTCGTGGACCGTCAGGTTTGGCGACCCGGTGTCCAACTTATCAAACAGCAATTTTGCGTTGGCAATCACGGGACTTGGCGGAACGCCTGCGATCACTGGCGTGACACCTATCGGCGGAGCGCCATCACCCCAGTGGACGGTAACGGCCAGCACAGGTTCCGGCGCGGGCACGCTGGGCTTAAATATGACGAATAGCACGGGCATTTCTCCCTCTGTACCGGAGGTGCCGTTTACCGGTCCGCTTTATAGCATTGATACGGTAAAACCTGCGGTCACCATCAATCAGGCTGCCGGACAAACCGATCCGGCCAATGCCGGTCCGATCAATTACACCGTCGTCTTTAGCAAATCGGTCACGGGGTTTACCACAGGTGATGTGACTTTGAGCGGCACTGCCGGAGCCACCACGGCCACAGTCAGCGAAACCGCTCCGAACAACGGCACGACTTACAACGTCGCCGTCACGGGAATGACGACCAGTGGAACTGTTATCGCAAGCATTGCCGCAAATGTTGCCAGCGACGCGTTGGGGAACAACAACCTGGCGTCCACCAGCACAGACGATACTGTGCTATTTGTGAATTGCCTGTCGCCGTTAACGGTCAACAGTCTTGACGATACTTCGGATGCCAGCGCAGGCAACGGCATTTGTGCCGACATCAATGGAAACTGCACGTTGCGCGCGGCAATTGAGGAAGCCAACGCGCTGACGGTTTGTTCAATGCTGACGATTAACTTCAGTGCAACAGGGACGATCAGTCTGGCAACCGCGCTTCCCGCTCTAAATCATCCCAACCTAACGATCAGCGGGCCAAGTGCCAGTAGTCTGACCGTGCAGCGTTCGATAGCTGCAGGAACACCCAATTTCCGCATCTTCAGTATCAACAGCGGAAAGACGGTGACCATCACCGGTTTAACGATAACAAATGGCGCACTTAGCAATGGAGGAGGCGGCGGCGGGATCAATAATGAAGGGACGCTGAGCCTGCTTGACTGCGTGATCTCTGGCAATGCCGCTGGGGCGAATGGTTTTGGCGGTGGCATCTATTCGACTGGACCGTTGACGGTGACACGTTGCACCGTCAGTAGTAACACTGCCTTTGGTGGTGCAGGTGTATGTGCAGCGAATACGACGCTAATAATGAGCAACAGCACAGTCAGCGGGAACACTGGCGGCAATCAAGGCGGTGGACTCTACTTGCAAAATGTGATGGCGACGCTGACCAATTGCACCATCAGCAGCAACACGGTCAATGGTGGTCAGCGTGGCGGAGGCATCCTTCATGCCGGAACCGATGGAAGCAATTCGTTACTGACGCTGATAAATTGCACGCTTGCCGGGAATTCAGCCAATGCTGGAGAAATTATCAGGACTCAGGACGTAAATAATCCTGTCAGCATCGTGACGCAGTTGAAGAACACGCTGGTGGCCAGCAATACCGGCAGGAATTTCGTCGTCAGCGGTACGATCGCCACTCTGATTTCCCAGGGGAATAATCTGGACAGCGATGGCAGCAGCGGGTTCACGAGCGGCCTGAACGGTGATCTGGTCGGCACAGCCGCCAATCAGATCAACGCGCTGCTTTCTCCGCTAAGCAATTATGGCGGAATGACGCAAGCACAGGCTCTGCTTCCAGGCAGTCCTGCAATCAATGCCGGAACCGCAACTGGCGCTCCGACGACGGATCAACGTGGCATCGGGCGTGTTGGCAATGTAGACATCGGAGCGTTTGAATCGCGTGGTTTTACCTTGGCCACAAGCAGCGGCGACAACCAGACCGCTACGGCAGGCTCTGCTTTCGCGCTTCCTTTGAGTGTGTTAGTGAGTTCTGCCAACAGCGAACCGGTCAACGGCGGCCAAGTCACCTTCACGCCACCTGGAACAGGAGCCAGCGCAAGCATCGCTGCCAATCCGGCAACGATTGCCAACGGCACAGCGACAACAGGAACGGCAACTGCTAACGCAACCGTCGGCGGTCCGTATAACGTTGCCGCCAACGCCAACGGAGCCACCCCAGTCAATTTCTTGCTGACGAATACTTGCCCGACAATCTTGGTAAACAATCCTGCGAGCAACACCGGTACGGCGGGTGTTTTTTTTAGCCAAGCCTTCACGCAATCGGGTGGCCTAGGCACAGTCGCTTTCTCCACAGCCAGCACATTGCCAATCGGTTTAACGCTTTCGACTGCCGGAATACTTTCGGGCACGCCTGCACAAACCGGCACATTTCCGATCAGCGTCAAAGCAACAGATTCGAATGGTTGTATGGGGTCTGGCGTGACGTATACGCTCACAATCAGTTGCCCGACGATCACGGTGAACAATCCCGTGACCAATACCAGTGCGGCCGGCGCTACGTTCAATCAGAGTTTCACGCAATCGGGCGGCGTCGGTGCAATCACGTTTTCGACCAGCAGCGCCTTGCCGACGGGGCTTTCGCTTTCAAGTGACGGAGTTCTTGCCGGGACGCCAACACAGACAGGTGCATTTCCGATCACCGTTACCGCGACCGACGCAAATGGCTGTGCGGCAACTGGCGCGACGTACACGCTCACAGTGATTTGCCCGACGATCACAGTAATCAATCCCGTGATCAATAGTGGAATCACCGGTGTCAGTTTCAGCCAGACCTTCACACAATCGGGCGGCGTTGGCACAGTCAGTTTTTCGACGATCAGTGCTTTGCCGACCGGCCTGACGTTGTCGAGCAACGGCCTGCTTGCGGGTACGCCGACTCAGACAGGGACCTTCCCAATCACCGTTATGGCGACCGATGCGAATGGCTGCACGGGAACTGGCGCAACTTACACCCTGGAAATCTATTCCACTTCAAACCTGGCACCGGCTCCCACGCCTGAAGTTCTGTACTATAAATTCAACGGAACCGGAACGACTGTTCCGAACGAAGCCAGCGCTCCGCCAGCGGGAACCGCTAACGCTACAATTATGGGTGGGATGACCCAGGGAGGAACGAACCTTTGCCCAGCGACATCCGGTGGAACATTGATTGGAGCCGGGGGCAGTAGCGTCACCGATTATCTGAACACCGGATGGGTAACCAACTTCGGTAACGGTTCCTGGACCATTTCTTTCAAGACGTCCAATGTTGGCTCCTCCAGCGTCTTTTACGCCTTCGGAGACGTTACTACTAGCGCCTTCAGATGCTTCGCCAATGGCCCTGTTGCCGGATCAGGAAACTGGTTGTTGCGTGCCAACGGCATGGCAGACGTAATCGCGTGGGGAGGAGCATCCAGCGCTACTTCGACGACAACCTTTGCCTATGACGCCAACGCCGGAAACATCAAAGCCTACGTCAATGGCAATCTTGTCAACGTCGTTGCGCAAAGCCCTCTCTCGATTACGGGGACAGGCCCCTTCAAAGTTGGCGGCTACAGCGTCATGGAAAGTTTACCGACTGGCGCACTTTTGGATGATTTCCGCGTGTACAATCGAGCGTTGACTCAGTTGGAAGTGCTGAGCATCAGCAACTGCGTTGTGACCAATGCGCCAACCATTACGCC
>CAZXHW010000336.1:0-8238 GCA_964639915.1 uncultured Heliomicrobium sp. | reverse complement strand
GTCGCCTACCATCAAAGGATATCCGGCGAAGGAACTCAGCCCTTCGCGCGCAGCCCAATCCTTGTCGTCAATGCGCGGATCGTTCAATACATCGTTGGTCAGATGGGGAGTTTTTTCCTCAGCAATCTTGCCAATCTTGAATTCGCCAACTGGCACACGCGAAAGCTCGCCGTTAAGCGGGGCGTAGGTTCCAACCGTGGCTTGAAGCTCAAGAATATCTTCCACTTCATTGAGTAACCAAATACGCGAGCAGGCAGCATCCAGATTTTCGACAATCGCTTCAGTGCATTGTTGAAGCATTTTCGGAAGCGTGTTGTTTTCATCGGTCAGCGCAGCACTGACTTCAGCGCGCAACCCTGCCTGACGATTCAATCGCGCTTGAATCAAATCCGCCTGTTTGCGTTCAGTGATGTCGCGCGCAATGCCTTGCATACCGACGGGCATTCCGTTTTCCACCAGAACGCGCGTGTTGATTTCCAGCGCCATGCGGCTGCTGTCTTTGCAGACAATTTCCAGCTCCAGCGGGGTCTTGAACTCCTCGCCCTGAATCTGTCGCATGACCCGATCCATCACCATCGGCAAATGCTCCGGCGCGACGATCTGGGCGATGTTCATTTGCATCGCTTCTTCGTGATTGTAGCCGGTGATGCGTTCGGACATCGGGTTGACCGACATGAAATTGCCCTGCAAGTCGTGGGTATAAATCAGGTCGTTGGCGTTATCGAATAAGGCGTGGTAACGCGCATCGGCAGCCATATGCGCGGATTCAGCGCGCTGGCGTTCGGTGATGTCACGGGCAATTCCCTGGACGCCGACCGGCTGGCCGTTTTCCATCATCAAACGGGTGCTGACTTCGATGGGCAGATGGCGACCGTCTTTGCAGATCAATTCAAGCTGGAATGGAGGCACATCCGAATGGCCGGAAAGGTGCTCCATGATCCGTTGCTGCGCGACTGGCAAGAACTCCGGCGGCACTGCCTGACCAATGTTCATTTGCAAGGCTTCAGCCAGAGTGTAGCCGGTCAGCCTTTCTGCCGTTTTGTTCAGCGATTTGAAATTGCCTTCCAGGTCGTGGATGTAAACGATGTCGTTGGCGTTATCGAACAATTCCTGATAGCGGCTTTCAGCAGCGTGGCGAGCAGTTTCAGCGCGCCTGCGTTCGGTGATGTCTCGGATCAGGCTCATCACCAGCACACCGTCTTCGGTTTCAATCTGGCGGCGGGTGATTTCAGCCGGGAATTCCCGGCCATCGCGGTCGAGCAGGTAGAACTCCACTTGTTCCGCGCCACCGGCCAGATTGCCAGTCAGCAAAGCCTCATCGAGGTCAAGCAGCGCGTCGTCTTTCTGAGCCGACGGTTCGGGGGCTTGGCCGCGCAATCGTTCGGGAACCAGAACTTCGACGCTTCTGCCCAACAGTTCATCGCGCTTGTAGCCGAACAGTCGTTCGGTTTGCGTATTGACCAGCACGATTTCGCCATCCTGATTTGCCAATACAATCGCGTCGGGAGCGAATTCCAACAATTCCTGGAAACGAGTTCGCGCGGCAACTAGACTGTTGATCAGGCTTCGCTGTTCGCGCATGTCGCGAGCGACAGCCAGCACGCCTGTGATCTTGTTCTGTTTGTCATGCATCAAGCCGAGCGAAAAGCTGACTGGGATCGTGACTCCGCCGAGCGTATGCAAATCTGCATCGAGGTTGGTGATGCGGCCAGTCGGCGCAATCTCCATCAGTTTCCACGGAGTCGCAGGAATGTCGTCGGAACCGCAGACAGCAGTCAATGGACGGCCAAGAATCGAAGTTTCAGCGCATTCCAGCAAAGAGGCTGCGGCTGGATTGGCGCGAATAACTCGTCCGGAGCGGTCGGTCAAAAACAGCGCTTCCGACATGGAAGAAATCACCTGCTGGAACAGGTCGCGCGTTTCAGAAATTTCTGCTGTCCGGCGTTCCAGTTCGAATTGCGCATTGGTCAATTCGGCATAGGCGCTTTGCAAATTGGCAAACATGTCCGGCCAGGCTGCTTCGTGCAATCGGCGGGCACTGTCTTCGCGTTCTTGTTCATCATTCCTGAATTTCCAGGTTGGGAGTCGCATTCAAACCTCCTACGGGGAATCGAGAAAATGCAGATTGATGAATGATGAACGATGAATCCGTCACCAGCAATAAACTGGTGAATCGAACTTCATCATTCCGCCTTCATCGTTCAGCATTTTCTTCAAGGGTCAAAACTTCTTACTGCTCTTAACAAATCAATTCCGGTGCATTCTTCCGGTCGTCCGAAATCTTCAATCAGGGGCGTCGAGAGCATCGCTTTTTCGTATGGACCGGGGATACCAAAAGCGTCCAGGGGCGAACTCATCCATCCGGATGCGGTGACAATTTGATAATTGGCAATCTGACTATTGGCGATCATCACGTAATGCATCAGGCTGCCTTGGCCTTCTTCCCAAAAACCGACTCCCAAGGCTTCCTGCGGAACGCGGAACCGCGCAGACATGGCTGTGTCGCCGCGCTGCAATGAATCAAAGGCTTTCAGCAAATAGGTCAAAGCAACGACTGAACAATATCCGACGTGATATGCCCTGGCGCGAATTCGTTCCAGCGCATTGGAGCGTTCTGGAATCTGCCAGACGATTCGGGTCGCCTGAAGCTGGAATTTGGGCAGGTCAATTTCCAGCCCCGTTCCTTTGCCGGGCGAACCAAGCGTATGGATAAACTCGTTTTTCAATTTGCCGCTGACGGCAGTAATCCACTGCCTGGCCAGTGCGCCTGTTTCCATCGGCTCACGATCCCAACGCGGAGCCGTGTCCCAGGAGTATGTTCCATCCCACTCAACGGCATCGGGAACCGGAATTGTCAGTTTGTTCCACGGGTGCAGGGGAGACAGTGGCACTCCCAACGGATCGGATTTCAGCGGATGTCCGTTCCAGGCAGCAAAGAATGAACGATCAGAAAACTCTTCCGTTCCGGCGCTGATTTCCGTCAGCTTGTTCGTCCGCAACTTCCCTTTCACGATTACGCCTGGCGTCGCCATTCGGCGCTCGCCCCAGGCATTGCACTTGTCAAAACGCGGGTCGTATGCGGCAGGATCGTCCCATAAACCGCAACTGATTAAGTTGGACTGCGTTTCGCCCACATGCTGAAACCGAGGGTCGGCAGCATAAAAGAACTCAGTCAGATCATCCCAGATCGCGACGATCTTTTTGGAATAATCAACCAATTGGTTGATTCGCCCCAGCACACTTTGAAACGTTGAACGATTTGCCTCAATTCCGATTCCGCCCGGAAAGACGGTTGACGGATGAGGGTATTTGCCGAAAACCAGAGCAGCGACTTCGGCGGCAGTGCGCGTCAGATGCAAGGCTTCACGATAAAGATGACCGCTGAATAAATTCATTCCGGCCATAATGTCGCCAATTGTGCGACAACCATGAATAGCTTCGCCCGCTGCAGATGTTTGCTGGGCGACAATCCAAAATGCCGGATTGGTTTTGGCGACTGCCGCTTCGGAATAATCCGGTCCCGCAACCAAAAACAAATGCCGGACGTGCGATGCCAGCAATTCGGCAGCCGCGCCAAGAGAACGCACGATCGTGGCCAGCGGCGGAGGCGTCACGCCATATGCCATTTCTAAAGCCTGCGCCGCGGCAATGGAATTCGCGCCGCTGCCCTGCCCGTTGACTCGGCTGGCAATTGCGACAACATCGCTGGGCGCGCGATCTTTCAAAATCTGTTCGTATCCACGGTAACCAGTGTTTTCAACTCGCGCATCAACCACTTTGCGCTCAGCAAAATCAATCAACGCCTTCAGACTTAGCGGCTCTGAAGCTCGCGTCAGCGGGTCAACTTCCAAACGATAAACGTGTGGATTGTTATCCGCTTCGCTCAAAAACCGGTCTCGCTCGCCATTTGTTTGTGGCCGCATGACAAGCTTCAATCCAAATGGATCGGCTACCCCAACGGCGCGCATTCGCGCCTGTCCGGTTTTATCAAATTCGATTGGTAAGTTGTTGAAAACCATCAAGTGAAATTATGAATGATGTAGGATGAATGATGAGTGGCACTCTGACAAATTCATCATTCAGCATTCCGCCTTCATCATTCGTTAAGGGTCAAAGCTCCGCACAGTTCGCAAAATATCTACACCAGTCAAATCTTCTGACCGGGCACATTCTTCCAGCAAGGGCGTGTTCATAATCGCCGCCTCGTAAATTCCAGGAACGCCAATGGCGTCACGCGGCGACCCCATCCACTCCGATGGGGTAATGATCTGATAATTCATCAAACGCCGCTCGGCGATTGACAGATGATGCGTCACCGCGCCGCGTCCGCATTCCCAAAATCCCGCGCCAATGGTAGTTTTTTCCGGCACGCGAAACCGCTGCGACATACTGATTTCGCCGCGCCGTATGTAATCAAACGCCTGCAACAGATTGGCGTACGCGACCATTCCGGCATAAGCCACCTGATACGCGCGCGCCCGAATTCGCTCCAACGTATTCGGTCGTTCCGGAATCAGCCAACGAACGGAGATGGATGGCAACTGCCCTTTCGGAAGCGCGATTTCCATCGCGCGGCGACCGGTAGTGATGAATTCGCAATTCTGGTTCGCGCTAACAGTATTGATCCACATTCTGGCTAGCGCACCGGTTTCCATTGGCTCGCGATCCCAGCGCGGAGCCGCCGCCCACGAATAGCGTTTGCGCCAATCTCGTTCTACTGGCGCAGGAACCGTTTGCTTGTTCCACGGATGATTTGGCGACAACGGCCCGCTCATCGGATCAGTCTGAAAATTTTGTTGCGGCCAGTTTTCATAAAATGAATGCTCAATGAACTCTTCAATACCGATATTGATGTCGCTCAGCCGCGAAGTCCGCAGTTCCCCATTTACCAGCACGCCCGGCACAGCCATTCGCCTTTCTCCCCAACCATTACAGTTGATGTAGCTGGCGTCATAACTTTCTGGGTCATCCCACAAACCGACCGAAAGCAGATTGCCGGGCAATTCGCCGACTCGGCGATAACGCGGCTCTGCGTCGTAAAAGAAATCCACCAAATCGTCCCAGATGGCCACGACTTTCTTAGCATAATCCAGCAGCGTGTTGACGCGTCCCAAAACCTGATTCAGCGATTCCTTGTTTGCTTCGACGCCAATGCCTCCCGGAACTACGCCAGATGGATGCGGATATTTCCCTAAAACGAGTGACACAATTTCACGCGCCAGCCGCATCATCTGCAAAGATTCCAGGTACAAGTGTCCACTAAGTGGATTAAGGCCGCGCATAACTTCTGCAATCGTGTCCAGCCCATGAACTTCTACGCCCGGCGCAGGAGTTTTTTGTGCTTTGCCCCACAACGGCAAGCTCGTGCGGCTGATAGCAGCTTCTGAATAATCCGGTCCCGCCAGCACAAACAAATGATGCGTGCTTTCGCTAATTACTTCGCCGGAAGCCCCAAGATTTCTGGCGATGATCGCCAGTGGAGGCGGTGTCACCCCGCACGCCATTTCAAGCGCCATTGCCGCTGAAACCGTATGCGCCACACTGGAAGTCCCACGTGCCCGACTGGCAATGTGAACCGCATCAGAAGGCTCGCGGCCTTTGGCAATCATCTCGTAACCGCAGAACTGCGCATTTTCAATTTGCGCATCCAGAACGCGACGCTGCTCAAAATCAATCACAGCGTGCAGCGACATATTTCCTGCGACACGCGTCACCGGAGAAACATTGAAACTCCAAACGTGTTTGTTGTCGGCCAGCTTTTCCAGCGCCCGTTCCCGATTGAGCGCCCGCTGAATGCGCGGGTCACTTTCAACGCTGAAAGGCGCAATTGCATCCTCATCGCGCAGATGCGCGCGGCCGTAAACATCGAATTCGATTGGCAGACTTCTGAATGTCACAGATTGAAGTAAGCTCCCTGGCGAATAACTCCCCTTCCTTATCGGTTGGGTTGTTGAAACCAATCGCAGGGGGCTACAAATTTTGAATGCTTGGAAGCCTGTGAGGGTAGGCCAAGCTCAAGATTAAAGTGCCGCAGAACGCCGTTCGCATCGTATTTTTTATGGGCATCAAAGTTGATGCAGGGCATTATATTTTTCAACGATGCTGATCAAAGTTCCGGTCAAAAAGCCGGGTCAGGCCGCGCAAGTGACATGTACTGATCCACAAAATCACGCTCGGTGCAGCCAATGCAGCTTCCACCTATGCGGGCACATCCCCCAAAACCTCTCAGCCAGCCTGTTACAGGAACTGGGCATTTGACCGCAGGCCGGTTCGACAGATCGAACCCGACTGCCGGGGGATATTCAACTCTAGGTGGCAACGGGTAAGCCTCGTGGTTGTAAAGCCAGCGAGGACGGCGTTCTTCATCCAGGTCCAGGGGCACCAATTGAGCTAGATGAAGAAAAACGTAAGTCAAAGTTTCGATAAAACCTTCTCCGGTCGGCGCGCAACCGGGAACATTGATGATCGGCAAACCGCCGCGACTGGTGAAATCACGGCCCAGAAAATCTTCCAATCCGCGCGCGCCAATCGAATTTCCATCCGCAGCCATGATGCCTCCCCAGGCAGCACAGCTTCCGATGGCGACGACCGCTTCAGCCTGGGGAGCTAAGCGCTCAACCCAATCCGCTGTCGTGATCGCGCGCCCTTCCGCCGAAGTTCCAATCCGAGAAAAACTGCCTTCGCCCGCCAATCGCTCGTTGGCAATCGCGCCTTCCAGTACTAGTACATACGGCGACAACTGACCAAGCGCTGCACGTTCCAAACTGGCGCGGAACGCATCGCCATTTTCCATGGCCAATTCCGGATGCACTAACACCACACGCGGAGCGTCGGGAACGTTGCCGAGAATCAAATCCTCAATGCCAGGTTCCGACGCGCCGAGCATTGCCATCGTACATCCGCCATTGCATCCGGCTCCAGACAGCCAGATCAGATACACTTCTTCGAGCGAGGACAATTCGCTCTGCATACAGCAGCTCCTCTTTCAGCGCAAAAAACTCCTGAACAACAACTCAAAAAGAACCTTCTTGAAATTCTCTATCTCAGAACTTTTGCTTGTAATCGCTCTTCAGCGAACCGATAAATGTGACCAAGTGGTAATCCCGCTAATAAGTTGGCGCGGATTATACGCATGGGGTCAGCAAGGACGCAACCGATTATCCATTCCTGAAAATTAGAACTTCAAACCTCGCAACTTGCTTAAAGCGTCAAACCTAAAGACAAAATCGCTCGACACCCGAATGAACGGGTGTCGAGCGATGCATAATTCTTTTCTTTCCACCTCAGCTTCTCCACACAACTCATCACGGCGAGAAGTAGCCGGAAACATCTACTACCAAATGGGTAGTCTGCAATGAATAGTTCTTGAATGCTCCATCTGCCCCGAGTACCGCCGTAAAATGGCGATTAAAATCCAAGCTGGCGGGGTAATTCGCAGTGGCAATCGTAGGTCGGGTAGCGTTGCTTGGCCATAAAGTCAAAAAACCTTGAGCGGCTTGCTGAAACACTGACGCATTGCCAACGATCCCAGCAGCATTTGTACCTATGGTGCAAATGCCCCTTGCCGGTTGTGCGTATTCAGTGGTAGCAAGCCGTGTTGGACCAGAAGTGCAATACGCTGACGAGCGCGTATCAAGCAATCGCATCGGGGTTGGCAGTGGGACGAATAACAAGCCTGTTCCATTTATGTCTGTTGCATCAAAGCTGTAATACCCGACAATATCAACAACCAAGTCCGTGGTGAACAATGGGTAGATTTTGAATTGCCCTGAGGCGGACGATAAACCTACGGTAAATGGCGTATTGAGGGTTTGGCCTTGTAGGTAATTGCCATTTGCGACGACCGGGCGAGGAGCCACATCCGCAGGGAAAAGGGTCAAGAATCCTGTTCCAGCCGGATTTACCGTTGTCGCATTGCCAACCAAAGCTTTTGCAGTACTGGGGATCGTCACCCCACTACAAGTTATAAAATTACCTTGCTGAGTATATTCCTGGCCTCCAGTCAAGGTGGCTTGTGGGGTGTAACAGGCCGTGGCTCCGATACGTGTATCAAGTAAGCGAATCGGGGTCGGCAAAGAATGAAAGTACAAACCGCCCGTAGCTGGCGGCGCGTAATAACCGCTGATATCCACTACAACATCAGTGGCAGCGGAAACATCTATTTTGAATGCGCCATCTGTTCCCAGCCCTACCGTAAACACATTATTCAGATTTTGGCTGGTCGTGTAATACGAGTTT
>CAZXHW010000335.1:0-8240 GCA_964639915.1 uncultured Heliomicrobium sp. | reverse complement strand
GGCTGGCGGAACAGGTCGGCAACAAACGTCGCGAGATGGAACACGCTGGATTGCGGGAAGCATTGGTCGTAGGGTTCTTTCAAGTTTTTGCGCTGGTTCCCGGTTCATCGCGTTCGGGCACGACCATCGCCGGAGCGTTGTTCGCCGGAATGAGCCGCGAAGCCGCCGCGCGGTTTTCGTTCCTGCTTTCGATTCCTACCATCGCCGCCAGCGGAGTGCTGGAAATGCGCGAGGCCTTTCACATCCTTGGCGATGGTGCCAGCCTGTTGAATCTGATTGTTTCCACAGTGGTTTCCGGAGTCGTTGGGTACCTAAGCATCGCGTTTTTGATCAATTATCTGCGCCGGCATTCGACGGCGGTCTTTATCGGTTATCGGCTGATCGCAGGGCTGATTATCCTGAGCCTGGCGTACAAGGGTTGGTAAACCTGATGGATTGTGACCCGCTTCCTACCGGTCGCGGTCCTGAAACGAATACAGCTTTGCCGGACGGTGCGCGCCATCGCTGCGCGTTTCGTTCAGTTCGCGAATTTGCCCCTGGGCCAGAATCTTTTTGCGGAAGTTTCGTTTGTCCACAGGTTTCTGCAAAATGATTTCGTAAACGCGTTGCAGTTCTGACAACGTGAATTTTTTCGGCAGCAATTCGTATCCAACCGTCGTCCATTCAATCTTGTTCCTTAGTCGCCACACCGCATAATCCAGAATCTTTTTGTGATCGAACGCCAGCTTCGGCGGTTTGAAAACCGAATGCCATTCGGCTTCGGCGGCGTCTGAAGCTGCGCGAATCCGCTGACTTTCCGCATCCACCAGCGCGAAATACGAAACGCTGATGACACGGCCACGCGGATCGCGTTTGGGATCACCAAAGGTATAAAGCTGTTCCAGATACACTTTTGTCACGCCGGCTTCTTCTTTCAATTCACGCGCGGCGGCTTTTTCCAACGACTCGTCAATTTCGACAAACCCGCCCGGCAACGCCCAGCAGTTTTTGAACGGTTCGCCGCCGCGCCGGATCAGAAGCACTTTCAGATCGTTGTCGGCAATGGTGAAAATCACCAGATCAACCGTGACAGAAGGACGAGGATATTCGTAGGTGTAACTCATTCGGGACGGGTGTCTCCCCTGTGGATTTAAATTCTCGATTTTTAAATTTGAAATCGGTCAGGCCAATGTCCAACCGTAATGAGCATCCAACCTGTCAGCGAGCCATTTCAACACTTCATCGGTCGTCGTGAACTCAACTCCGGCAACGCGCATTTCGGAAAAAGTTTGTTCAGTCGTTTCCGCTGCTACGCCGCGAATCGCGTCTTCAACAACCTGCACGCGAGCGCCGCCTTCAATCAAACCAAGCACGCAAGCTCGAACGCAATAATCGGTCGCCACGCCAAACACGATGCAATCTTCCCCGCGCAAGGCTCCGCGCTGCCGCAACCCATCCAGCCATTGGCTAGAAAACATATCGAAGACTTTCTTTTTGATGACGTAATGCTTCCTTGCTTCAAGCCGGGTTTGAGCATCGGCAACGGCGTCAACTGCGATTTCCTGCCGGGGTAATTGCGGCAGATCGGCAAAGACCCTTTCCGCTCCCGGTGTACCTTCCAAACAGTGAGGCGGAAACATTTCAAATTCCGCATCGCCGGGTTGATGCGCGCACCGCGAAGAAATCGTCGTGATGCCGTGCTGCCCTGCCGCGCGCAGCAATCGTTCCAGGTTTGGCTTGACGGTTTCAGCCTGCGGAACATACAAAGCGCCGCCCGGCTCCATAAAATCGTATTGCGTATCCACGTCGAAAAAAATCATTGCGTCCTCCTCACTGCTTGCTGTTGGTCCGCTCAAAAATTCGGTAATCGTCTTGGGTGAATAAAACGAACCCCACCAACTCAATCGAGCTTTCAGAATTCTCCGCCGCGTAATCCCGCACAGCGCCGATCATCACTTCAGCGCATTCGTCCACAGGAAATGCGGCGACGCCCGTTGCCAGCGCCGGAAAAGCGATTGACCGCAACCTAAGCTCTTCGGCTCGGCGCAAACTGTTCAGCGTCGCATTGCGGATAATTTCAGCGCTGGAATCGGTTCCCGGCTTTTTCGGAACTGCGCGATCTTCGGTGCGATAGCCCATGGCTGCCGCGTGAATGACAAACTTGTTCGGCAGCGTTCCTGCAGTCGTAACTGCTGCTTCTCCTAACTTGATGGGCGCTTGTTGCTGCCCTTCTGTGTCAATAATGTCGCCGCCTTTTCGCCGAATCGCACCGGCGACGCCTGAGCCTAAAACCAAATCCGTGTTCGCGGCATTGACGATGGCGTCAATGTCCGGCTGTTGGGTGATGTCGCCTTGTCGGATTTCGATTCGCATAAAGCCTCCGTTACTCGCCTTCAAGCTGGCTCATCAGCTTCGTTCGACGCCGGAACAGTTCATCGCTAAATCGCACAGGATACGTTTCGGCATCGCTGATTTGTTTGAACCGTTGCGCCAATCGCCCCAGTTGCTGTTTTGATTGCTGTTGAATTTGGGCCAAGTCCGGCAACGGCTCCATCAAAACGCCGTCCTGCATCACTTGCTTTAGCAAAGGCTGTCCTGCCAGACCAGCTTCGTCAGCCATCGCAATCACGTCGCGGCTGAAATTTCCCTCTGGGTCCAATTCTCGCCAGACTTGTTTGCGATGCGGATACGTCGCTTTTTCCCGGCTCAATTTCATTTTGGGTTCAACACGATCCGGAAATTCGACTTCGACAAGTTTGTAAACGCCGCTCAGCGCCGGGGCGTCCCGCGAAGTCGAAAGCTCTGTGCCAACACCAAACAAATCAATCGGCGCGCCCGACGCCAGCAACTCTGCAATTTTGAATTCGTCCAGGTCATTGCTGGCCAGAATCCGAGTTTCCTTCATCCCGGCTTCATCCAAAATTGCGCGAACTTGTTTGGCCAGCGCGCCAATGTCTCCGCTGTCCAATCGCACGCCGCGCAAGTTCAACCCGAATTCCGTCGCCAGTCGCGCCGCTTGCAGCGTGTCGTACGTGTCCAACAGCAAGGTCGTGCTTTCGGGAAAAACCTTGTGATAAGCGCGAAACGCGTCCATTTCCTTTTCAAACGCCAGCGTCCAGGAATGTGCAGCCGTGCCATAAACCGGAATCCCGAACAGGTGCCCCGCTTCGACGTTCGACGTGCCAATGCAACCGCCAATATACGCTGCCCGCGCTGCGTATACTCCGGCAGCCATCCCATGTGCTCGCCTTGTGCCGAATTCAATCACGCCACGACCATCGGCTGCTTCGACGATCCGCGACGCTTTCGACGCAATCATCGTCTGAAAATTGATGGTTGACAGCAGGAAGGTTTCGACAATTTGCGCTTCGATCAGCGGCGCGGTCACACGCAACAATGGCTCGCCGGGAAACGCGATTGTGCCTTCCGGCATCGCCCAAACTTCGCCACTGAAGCGAAACCCGGCAAGGTAATCGAAAAATTCGCGCGGCACGTTGGCAAACACAGTCAATTGCCGCAAATAGTCAATTTCATCCTGGTTGAAGCTCAGCGTCCGCAAATAGCTAAGCGCCTGTTCCAGTCCCGCGACAACCAGATAAGAACGATTTAGCGGCAACCGGCGAATGAACATTTCAAAGCTGGAACGTTCGTGCCGCCCGTTCACGTAATACCCCGCCGCCATCGTCAATTGATATAAATCCGTCGCCAACCCTGACAGGCGCGGCGCGGTATGCGTAACTTTCATTTGCTCAAGATTGCCTGTGCTCATCCCGCCCTCACTTAGTGTAGAAAGTACACGAAGCTTACGCGCCGGAATGGAAATCTGTCAACCGGAACTTTAAGCGGGTAATCTAAAGTTCAGAGGTAGGTGTGTCTCCTCATTTTCCATTTGCCATTTTCCATATTTCATTTTTCATTGCGATTGAAGATGCTCGATCAATGGCAAATGGAAAATCAAAAATGAAATATGAAAAATGAATTACGGCAAGATTTTCCCTGACTGCTTATCGCAAGCGGCGTCAGTAAGCCCAGAAACCGCGCGCAAATGCGCTGATGAACAAGGCCAGAAAGAGCAGCGACCAGACGGTGAGAATGGCTTCCCAAACTTTGGCTTTGGCCGACATCAGTGCAAAAAGCAAATGCAATGGAAACATCACCAGCGTATAGCGCGGCACGCTGGCAATGAAACTGACGCAAGTAATAATCAGCCAGTTCAACGTGATCCACACACTGTAAACCGGACGAAGCTTGATCCAGGAAACGATCATTCCTACAAATCCCAAAGCAATGAAAATCAGTTCCTGTCTGCCGCTCATTTCCGCCGCCGCCGGATTGTGGCCGAGCGCGCCAATCGTCTGGCGAATACCAACCCAGGGCCAGGACATAGAAATGTAATAGCTTTCGCGCCGAATTTGCATGAAAGCGAACGGGTTGCCTGCTTCGCGCGCATTGATCCACAAATAAACCCCAAACCCGCTGGCCACAATAACGATCCACAACCATTGCCACTGCCAGCGGCGCGTCGCACGGTATTGGCTGAACGCTTCAATTGCCAAGGTCGGAATCAACAAAATGCCCGGACCGCGCGCCATACAGGCAAATGCTCCCAGGCAACCGGCCAGCGGCCAATCCTGACGCCTGGCCGCGAGCAGACATCCCAGCGCCAATGCCAAAAACAGACTTTCGGTGTAACCAATGTGCAGGAAGTAGCTGGTAGGGAAAATGAAAAGAAACCAGACGGTCCGTTCCGCAATTTCTGCGGAGTAATCAATCGCGATCAGCCTGAACAACAACAGCCCGACAATCATTGAAGCGGCTGTAGAGATTAGAAATGCGCTGACCAGATAATCGCGAGTAACGTAGGTAAAAAGATTGATCAGCCACGGGTACAGTGGGTAAAACACCATCATCGGACGCATTTCGCCTGTCGCGTGATACCCAAATTCCGCCAGCTTCAAATAATTGACGGCGTCCCAGCGGTTCCAAACTTCCAACCAACTGCGCCAGCCTTTAGTCGGTTGATCCGCCCAAACATGAAAGCTTTGCACAGCGAAGATCATGCATACGGCTTTGATCGCCAGCATCATCCCAATCAGCCGAAGGTCCTGGCGTCGTTGCGGCTTGAGACGTGACCAAAACCCTCCGGGCTGGCTCTCCCGTTGTGAAGGAACAAACTCTTCCGTCTTTGACTCAGATAAGGGCACATCGGCTGTAGACAAAGGCTGCTCGTCTTTTGTCTCTGATAACCCGATGGAGGCTGAGTCCGAAGACGAATTGTTCATCGTTTCGCCTCCGGCTTTCGCTCGAAGATTACCTGACCGTCAAAAACGGTCATCACGACTTTTGCTTTTTCAATTTCCGCAGAATTGATTTTGAAGATGTCGGCTGAGAGCACGGCGAAATCGGCGAGTTTGCCGACTTCAATCGAACCTTTCACTTTTTCATCAAAGCTGGCGAAGGCTGAACCGAGTGTGAAGGCTTTGACAGCTTCGGCAACTGTAATCTTTTGTTCCGGAACCCAGCCGTTTGGACGTTTGCCATCCAACGTGCGCCGCGTCACCGCGGCATAAATTCCCATCAGCGGTTCCATGGGAGCAACGAACCAGTCAGAACCGAATGCCAGGACGGCTCCGGCGTCAATCAACGAGCGAAACGCATATGTCCCTTTGGCGCGCTCTGCTCCGATTCGATTTTCAGCCCAACGGCCATCGTCAATCGCGTGGTAAGGCTGCATGGAAGCAATCACGCGCTGACTGCCAAATCGTTTGATTTCCTCTGCTCGCAAATGCTGCGCGTGTTCAATGCGAAATCGGCGGTCGCGCGCGCCGTTTTGTTTTTCGGCTTCGGCAAAAAAATCCAGAATTGTTTTGTTGGCTTTGTCACCGATAGCATGAACCGCCACCTGCAATCCAGCCTTGTCGGCGGCAATGATGCGGTCGCGCATTTTGCTTTCAGGAAACATTTCGTCGCTGGGCAGTCCAGCGGTTTTCGGATCGTCCAGATACGGCTGGAAAAACAGCGCCGTGGTTGACCCCAGCGAGCCGTCGGCAAAACCTTTCAAGCCGCCTATTTTCAATTTGTCGTTGCCGAAATTGGCGCGAATGCCTGCTACCGCCAATCGCTGCCACGCGGCCAAAGGCTGATGCCCGCCGATTCGTATAGTTAGCTCTCCACGCTGAAGTAACGTTTGATAAACACCCAGCACTTCGGGCGAAGCCGACATATCCTGCACGCTGGTGACGCCGTTTTCAGCAGCGTAACGCATGGCGGCTTTGATGGATTCGATCATCTCGTCTTCGGTAGGATTCGGGATGACCTTGTAAACGAAACTCATCGCCGCGTCTTTCAGAACACCGGTCGGTTCGCCACTGGCGTCGCGAACGATGGTTCCACCGTCGGGGTCTTTGGTATCGCGTGTGACGCCCGCCAGCTTCAACGCCAAAGAATTCGCCAACCCCATGTGTCCGTCCAGCCGGTTGATGAACACCGGATTGTCCGGCGTCACTGCGTCAATCAACTGTCGCGTAGGCAAATTCGCAGGCTTCCAGTTTTCATGATCCCAATTGCCGTTCAGCAGCCAGCGGCCTTTGGGCAGCTTTGCGGCAAATTCGCCGATGCGTTTGCGAAACTCTTCCTGTGAAGCCGCATCGCGCAATTGCACGCTGGCCAACCCCGCGCCGCCATCCAGAAAATGCACGTGCGCGTCGTTGAAACCCGGAACGACTCTGCGTCCTGCCAGGTCAATGACTTTGGTTTGCGCGCCGATCCAGCGGCGAATATCTTTTGTTGACCCTACAGCAGCTATCCGATTGCCAACGATTGCGACGGCTTCAACTTCGGGCTGGAGGTCATTGACGGTCCAGATTTTTCCGTTGAGCAAAACCAGTTCAGCGGAGCTTTGGGCGAAGGCGTTTGGTTGAGGGACGAAGACAGGAACGATCAGAGAAGCAACGCAGATGAGCAAAAGCGAGAAAAGAATTTTCATTATTTGCGCGTTTAAGTGGTCAGCCGGTTTGTTATTGCTCTGCCGCAGTGAACCGCTCTTTCGGTTTGAAACTGACGACAGTAGAAAAAGTCGGATCTTCAATCTGAATGGTTGAATGGGCCAGATGAAAGCGTTCGACCAACAGGGCCCGGACTTCACGCAGCACGCGGCACCCGTAATCTGCATTGGTAACGACAACATGAGCTGTCAGCACGTGACGGCCTGACGTGATGGTCCAGATGTGTAAATCGTGAACTTCGCGGACGCCGCTGATGGCTTTGATGGCTTGTTCCACTGCGGAAGGATTGATGTGCGACGGCACACCTTCCAGCAAGACGTTGACCGCATCGGCAACAATGCGCCAGGAATTCCAGACAATCAGCAAGCTGATGACGACGCTGAATAGTGGATCAGCCCAGCGCCAGCCTTTCCAAATAATCAAAACCCCCGCTGCTACCGCCGCGACTGAACCCAGCAGATCGCCTAGCACGTGAAGGTAAGCGCTGCGCATATTCAGATTGTCGTGTTTATGCGAACGCGACAACAGCCAGGCCGAAACAATGTTTACCGCCAAGCCTCCCGTAGCAATCCAAACCAGCGTCCAGCCTTGAACTTCTTCCGGCTGGCGGAAGCGGTGAACGGCTTCGACGCCAATCAGCACGGACAACACAATCAATGCGACGCCGTTGATCAACGCAGCCAGAATTTCCAGCCGATAAAATCCGTATGTCTTGCTTTGTGTCGCCGGCCGCGAAGCAAAGCGAACGGCAAACAGCGCCAACGCCAGCGCGGCCACGTCCGTGAACATGTGACCAGCGTCCGACAGCAACGCCAAACTATTCGCCCAGTATCCGCCAACCGCCTCGGCCAGCATGTAGCCGAAGGTCAGCAGCAAAACGATGAGCAAGGTGCGTTGCGAAGCTCCGCGCGCATGGTCGTGATGATCATGGTGATGATGTTCGTGCGTATGGTGCGCGTGATCGTGAGGATGAAGTTGGACCGCCGGAGTGCTCATCGCTGGTGATCTTAGCGCCGTATTCCTCGCCCGGCAATCGTCATTCCGGCAAAACCTTGTAATACCGCTGACCGGCGCAGGCGCGGCAAAGCGTGCGGCCTTCGCGTTCGACTTCGCGGTGATCGTTGATGCCTTCGCCGCATTCATCACATTCAACGCGCGCCAGCGGATGGCCGGGTTTGTCGGCATCGGGCAAACTGACTTCCACTCGCTGCCAGGTGAAAAGATTGTCGTTGGGCAGCGTTTTGTAGGCTTCCAGTT
>CAZXHW010000334.1:0-8285 GCA_964639915.1 uncultured Heliomicrobium sp. | reverse complement strand
ATCGTGCGAGAAACGAAGGCGCAAAGCAAAACAAAGTGGCGACACCAGCGACTCCAAGAGAAGTGGGGAGAACAATTCGTTTCATACATTGCTCCAAGCATGGGGCATTTGAATCAAGCCCGCGATTGTGGGAATGATGGTGATATTGATTGTGCCAATTCGCCTTGTAACACGTATGGCGTGAGTAACCAACCCGATCAGACGTGATGGAAGAGTATGGTTAAAAATGCGGTCCAGGATTTGCCCGAAGGAGCTTTACGGAAATCCTTTCCTCAACGACTTCAACGCTCAAACTGAAATCAAAGGTTGGCTGAACTCCTGATTCCGGGAAACCAGCGCGGCGTTTGCGCGAAATAGCTTCGATACGATTCGCCGAATTGCTTTTGCAAAGCCGGCTCTTCGTAAAAAACGACAAAGGTGTGGAAGATCAATGCCACGATTGCGGCGTAACCGGCCAGCCTCAGCGAAGTAAACAACATGGCTTCGCCAAACAAAATCGAAAGAACGCCGATATACATGGGGTTTCTGGCGAAGCGGTAAAGGCCTCGCGCAACCAGTTTTTTTGGTGGATCAAACACGACGGGTGTCCCTCTGCCGAAAGTAGCAAATTCCCTCGCGCACCAAATATAAATTGCCACGCCGATCGCTATTGGAATAAAGCCGAGGTAGCGAAACGAGCCAGTTGGAGCTGAGGTTTCTGCCGCCCGCAGCCACCGCGGAATCAGAATCGTCACCGTGCCGGGGACCAAAATCGTGAAAATCAGAGTTTTGAAAATCGGCATTGCTTTCCGTTCCTAAAATATAGAAAGGGCACGTGACGTGCCCTTTCTATTTCCAACACAGGCTTACTGGACGGGAACAAGCGGTGTTTCTTCCCCGCCTTCGGCCAGTTGCCTTTGGCGCATTGCCGCAGCGCCCAGCAAACCGCCCATTCCCATTGATTCAACCGCTGTGCTGGGAACGATCATCATCGCGCCTTTTTCCTTCAGCCCTTCATACAGCATGTTCATTGCTCTCAAATGCAGTGCCGTCGGGTTGTCGTGATACGACTCAGCGGCTTTGTTGAACAACTGTGCAATTTCGACTTCTGCCTGGCCCAAAATGATTCGCGCCTGTTTTTCGCGTGAAGCCTGGGCTTCGCGGGACATAGCGTCCTGCAAAGCATCCGGGATCACCACGTCACGCATTTCAACCGATTGAACCGTGACTCCCCACGGCGTAGTCCGTTCGTCAATCAATCGCTGCAACTCGTCTTCGATGCGCTCGCGCCCGCGCAGCAATTCCGTCAGCTCGGTTCTACCGATGATGTCGCGCAACGCCGTTTGCGAAGCCCAGCTCACCGCTTGCGCGTAATCCTGAACTTCCAGCGCGGCTTTTTCGACGTCGTACACCATCCAGAACAACACAGCATCCACATTGACCGGAACAGTGTCGGCGGTCAGCGTCTGTTCTGCCGCGAAGTTGGTTGTAATGATGCGCTGATCAACATAAGCCGCAACCGAATCAACAAACGGCATCACCCAAAACAATCCTGGCCCGCGCAACCCAATATATTTTCCCAGCCGCAGCACCACTGCGCGTTCCCACTGCTTAGCGACACGCGGAGCTTGCATGGCTACGGCTCCCAGCAAAATCCCTAGAATGGCTCCGATTGGGTTCAGTGTCAGAACGGAAATTGCGACTCCCAGCAACATCGGCAAAGCGAACGCCGCCGCCGAAACTATATTCGCCCGCGGCGCGGTGGGTGAGGGAATAGTGGACTTGGTTTTTGTGATCGAGGTGATTGACGGCATGATTGATCTCTCCTTTGCCGCCGCCGTTATCGTTTGGCAGCGGGCTTGTCATTAAGCTTGCTCTCAAGCTCTTCGGTAATTTCTTCGAGTGAAAATCCCAGGGAATGCGCTTCATTTAGAATGCGTTCGGCAAATGCTCCTAATTCGCGCTGCCTGTCGCTGCGCATCACGCGCATCGCTGTCGCTGTCTGGGTTCCGCGAACAAACGTTCCGATGCCCCGCCGAGTCTCCAAAATCCCTGTGCGTTCCAACTCGGCGTAAACCTTGGCGACCGTGTTGGCATTGATCTTCAAATCAACGGCCAGTTGGCGGACGGTCGGTAATTGCTCACCCACGCGCAAGCGGTCGGTGGCAATCGCAAAGCGAATTGCCCGCTCAAGCTGCGCGTAAATCGGCGTCGGATCGTCAAAATTAATATTGAATCGTTCTTCCATTGCTACATTGGACAATTCCTTTCTTGTCACATTGTACTACGACACTAGTACAATGTGAGTTGCAGGAATTTTGGATTTTTTCAGCAAGAATGAATTTAGCGCATAAACCGGCGGCGAACCGCCAAAGCCAGCAAGGCAGCTTGGGCTGGCCCTAATACCGTTTCCAACCAAACCAGCAACTTAGCTGAAGTGGAAAATGGTTTCGGTTCTGGCTTTTGCAGGATGGCGACATTGAGCGAGTAAACAACGGCCTCTTTAAGTTCCAATGGACGAATGGCTGGTGGAACTTTACTGGAATAGTCAAAACCGACTTTTGTATAAACGACTGTAAATAGAAGAATTACTGCTGCAAAAACCAGAAACGCTCGCCCGATGCTTTCGCCGTAACAGCTTGCCAACCAATACCACCAATCCAACCGCCAAGGAACGAAACCGCGAAATGCTCTTTTCCACCACTCCAGCTTCCAAGATGCAAACCTACGTACTCGCTGCAATCTGGTTAACTGCTCAGTTAACCAGGAAATAAAATCACGAGACTTAGCCAGCCGATTCGCTTCCAAGGAAGCAAATCGAAAATCTGACGCTTCGGCATACCGATGATTCTCTTCAGCATTGGTGGCAAGCTGGCGATAAATAATGTGGTGTTGTTTGTGATTCGATTCTCCCTCTGTTTTCAAGCGCTCCAATTCATCTTTCAGTCCTACCCATTTCACATTATCGAACTCGAATTTGCGCGGATCAGAAAGCAGAAACCATTCCGGTCGAAGTCGGCAGTGGTGAAACGAAACCCGCTCTGGTTTTTCTACAATGGAAAGGCTCAGGTCCAATTTTGCGTTTTCAGCAAAGAGCTTTTCGCCTACAAAGATGAAATTATCCTTGATGGTCGCTGAGGTAAAATTGGCTGCTCTATGAATATCAGTATTGTAAAAATAAGTCTTGCCGCTGAATATCGCCTTAGAGAAATGAGCATTACTTTGAAATTCTGTCGAACCAAAATTAGCTTCTGAACTGAAATTTGCCGAAGAAAAGTTTGCTTCGCTACTAAAAACTGATTTGTCAAAGTTCACGGTTGAAGCAAACTTCGTCAAGCTAAAATCTACATTTTCTTGAAAACTTACCTCTTCCCAAACCGCGTCTGAATCAAATTTAGCTTTTCGAAACTCAGTCGCCTTAAATTTTGCCCGGGAAAATATTGTTTTCGATGCGAAAGTCACTCCCGTAAAATCTGTCGCCTCACCAAAAGTGGTTCCTATATAACTCGCTTGTTCAAATTCGGACCATGCAAAGGTGGAATCCGCCTTGAACACGGCAGATGTAAAAACTGCATGTCCCTTAAACTTCACTCCGTCAAAATGAGTCATTCCAGAAAACTTTGATATCTCAAAAGTTACGAATGAACTAAATTCTACCCCCTGAAAAACTGAGTAAGACTGGAAGCTTGCTTCTTCAAAGTATGCAAAACCGTCAAAAATCGCTCGGTCGAAAACTGCTTCAGCACCAAAGGTCATCAGCCGGAAATAGGTTTCACCATTGAATTTGGCGGACATGAATTCCGCTCGGCGCTCAAAACTGGCATAAACGAAACTGGTGACAGCGTGAAAAGTCGACGCTTTGAAAATGGCTTCGCCGGAAAAAATTGCCGAGAGAAAACGGGCTTCGGCGTAGAAGATTGCAGAGGTGAATTCAGCTTCACGGTGAAATCGAGCGGACTCAAACGTCGCATCTTTTCTGAAAGTCGCTTGGTTGAAAACGGCGGTGTCGTTAAAGGTCGCGCTTTCAAAACTCGCAGGCTCGTTAAAGATTGCATTCTGGAAAATAGCTTTGCCATTGAATGTGGCTCCACTGAAGTTGGCGGCGAAAAGAAACTCCTGCCCAATTACGTTTACCCCTTCCGGAAACCAGACACCTTGAAATTTGTAGTCTCGGTTCTCTCCAAATAGCTTTCTTTCGACAGTTTGATTAAAGAGTACCTGATCTTTGTCGGCAGGGTAATGCAGGATGCAGTAGCGGTTGTTCCCGAATTGCGCATAAAAACCTTCATCGGCGCAGGCTTCGCGCTGCCATTCTTCGCAATCACAGACAAAAGTCGCAAGGTCGGCGGTTTGAACCGGCTGAGATTCTGGCATTCGATCTCCTCCTGATTATTTGGTTGGGTTGTGGCAGCGGCGGATGTTACCACAAGAGGTCGAAACCTGGCCTTGAATGAATGAGGAAGTATCGCTAATATGGCCGACTTCCGGACGAAGTCTGAGCGAGTCCCTAATGGCTTCGACCTCACACATCAAATCAAGTTTTGGAGTACCTAAAGTTATGCTTCGCTTCTTTGCCAAACTCGAACGCTCGCGAAATTACGTGCTGCTGGCGTTTTGCGCCTTGCTGCTGATCGGCTTGGTCGCTTTTTACATTCCCAATTCGACGCTTGGCCCATCGGGACGCCTTGTCAATTCGGGAGAAGGCGACACAGTGATTGCCAAAGTCGGCAATCAGGAAATCAAGCTGAAAGAATTCAGCGCTCAGGTTTCTCAAATGGCTTCGTTTCTGGGACGCGGACAACAACTTCCGTTGGCGACGCTGCAATCCCTTGGCATTGGGCAGCAAGCGCTGGACCAGTTGATTTCCAGCAAACTGGTGCTGGATCAGGCAGCCACACTGAAGCTGACTGGATCAGACGGTGAAGTTTTTGACGCCATCAAACGTCAGTACCGCGACCCGAACACCGGCGCATTTATCGGCAAGGATGAGTACATTCGTCAGTTGAGGTTGCAGGGATTCGACGTGGGCGAATATGAACAGGATCGGCGCAACGAAGCCACCGTTCGCAAAATTCGCAGCTATCTGACTTCGGCGGAACAGGTTTCCGACCGTGACATCGAAGAAAAGTACAAAAAGGATCAAACCAAAATTGACCTGGTGTATGCGACTGTCGAATTGGATAAAATCCGCAGCAAGTTCAAACCGACCGATGCGGAATTGCAGTCTTACTTCGACGGTCACAAAGACGATTTCAAAGTCAGCGCACCAACGCGCAAAGTTGAATATATTTTCGTCGCCAGCAAAGATGCGGAAAAAATTACCTCGGTTCCAGACGAAGAGTTGAAGGCTTCCTACGAAGGCAATAAGCAGCACGAAAAACGAATCAGCATCATTCGTCTGGACAGACTGGCTGATGCGGATTTCGACGCGGTTCGCGCCAAAATTAACGAATTGGCCAAACGCGCCAAAGGCGATGGCGTGCCGGTAGAAGATTTTGCGGCACTGGCCAAAGGCAATTCGATGGATACCGCCACCAAAGCCAAAGGCGGCGATCTGGGCTGGATCAAAAAAGACGCGAACAAAACCAGCGACTGGAAACAGCGTATTTACACCAGTGACCTGAAAGTCGGCACCATTGACGGTCCGTTCAGCGAAGGCAATAGCTGGTACCTGTTGAAAGTCACTGAAGATCGCGAAGTTCCTTTCGAGCAAATGAAGCCCACGCTGTTGGCCACCGCCAAAAACAACAAGGCTTTCCAGAAGAGCAACGAGCTGGCGCAGCGGATTTACGAAAAAGCGACCGAAGTTAAAGATTTGGTCAAAGGCGCAGAAGAAGTTGCCAAAGAACTCAAAACCACTCCGGCCGCAATGCTGAAAACAACACCTTACTTCAAAGATGGCGATCCGCTGCCGACACTGGGTGATAGTAGCGGTTTTGCCAACAATCCTGCGTTTGACAATGCAGTCAAGGATTTGAAAGAAGGCGACATCGGCACACCCGTTAGCATTCCGGGCGGTTACGCGATTCCCAAAGTCGTTGATATTTTGGACAACGGCGCGGCAATGACTTTTGATCAAGCGCGCAACATGGTGGAAGACAAGCTCCGCCGCGAAAAAGAGCCGGACCTTGCAAAAGCGCGCGCCTTTGAATTGGCCACACAAGCGAAAAATGCCACCGATTTGGAAGCGATGCTCAAAGCTGAAGGCTTGACCGTCAAGAAAGATACCAACTTCAACACCTATCAATGGCCGGGCGCTTCTCAGGGTGGCTTGCAGTCTCAAAATCAAGCCAACGCCATGATGATGACGCTGAAAGATGGTGAAGTGAACAGAACGCCGCTCAAAGTTGGCGCATCCTATCTGGTCTTTGCCGCCGTCAAACGCACGGATGCAGACCTGACCAAGCTGGCCGCTGAGCGTGACACGGTTCGCGCGACGCTGATTGCCGAACGTCAAACCGTTGCGTACGACACCTTTGTCAAACAGACGCGCAAGCGTTACGAAAGCGAAGGCAAGATCAAAATCTATCAGGATCGAATTGATAAGTTCTTCGCCAGCGCTGCTGCTCAGCAATAACAGCATCAGGCAAAACTCAAAAAACAGGGCTGGACGGTTTGAAAACCATCCAGCCCTGTTTTTTTCTACTGCTTTTTCGAGCTACGGTTTCTTTTCCGCCGGAGCCGTGGGAGCAGTTTTTTTCAACAATTGATCCAGCGTGGCGCGCGGCAGCGAAATCGAAAGCGAAACATCATTCAGCTTCGATCCGATTTTGATTTGATCCAGCAACTGGCCAATCGCATCCATTTTGGCATCGCCGCTTCCGCCGCCGCCAAAAATTCCTCGAATCAACCCGACCAAACCTTTCAAACTGTCTTCCAGTTCCGTCGCATCTTTGCTTGAAGTGGTCCGCATCAGCGCGTCCAGTGACAGGCTGAAGTCTGCGGCCATATCCAAATTGCCCAGAACCATTTTGATGGCACCGACCGATTTGAACAGATCGCCCTGGTCTGCGGCTTCGGCTTTCAGGCTGTCTGGAATGTTCAGGGCAAACCGCAGCAGCGCGGAAGCTTTGGTTTCGCCAAGCGCTGCAGCCAGTTCGGGCGTTACGCCGCCCTTGGCCGAGCCGGAACTGATGTCAATGACATTTTTGACCGCGCTCAGATCGCCAAAAACAAATCGCTGCCCACCCAAAGCAGCCAGCGCGGTTTCATCCGTTTTGACAGACAGCGGCCCGGCTTCCGGCGATTTCACCTTCGAGAGAAGGTTGAAAATGGTTTTGTTTTGGTAATCAGAAGTCTTGAATTCAGCCTTGAACTCTTTGAGCGCAGCTTCAATTTGCGCATTCGTCAAATCAACTCCGGAAACAAGGATTGCGCCGGTGGCCTGACTGCCTTTCATGCTGAAGCCCGCTACTGCGCGGTTTACTTTCGCCGGATCAATGCCTGTTTTCTGCGCAAACTCAGCCAGCTCTTTGGCCAGCTTGTCCAAACCACCGGTTTTCAGATTGGCCAGGCTCGGCATCAGTTGGTTAAACAACCGGTTGATGTCCACCACAGCCAGCACGTCAGAAGCCGGCAGCAAAGCCAGCAGTTCGTCATTTACTGCAGCGGCGGCGGGTGATGCCGGAGCCGTTGCTTTCGCTCCAGAAGTCGAAGGGGTCTTACTGATGGTTTGTGTGGTGCGTTTCGGTTGGGTTTGCGCAAGCCCCAAACTCGCGAATAAACCTAGAATCAACGCTGAATAAAAAAACTTTTTCATAACTTCTCCTATTGAAAACTTCTCTGTTGTTTCTGCCTTCCATCTTGTCATTCGTCCGGTTGACAGCATATACGCTTCCGGTTAGCTTGACGGTGCGAAATTTTGGCATTGAACTCCCCCAAATCACAAACAACAACGCCTGAAGAGGCGAATCATAATGACCGGACAGGCTGGCGAACAATCTGGCAGGCCGCACACTGACAACCAAGAGCACATCTGGCTGGTGGCGCTTTATGAATCCGAAGAGCGCGCCAACGAATTGCTGGAACGATTGAATGCCATCGGGGTTGACACCAGTGACGCAACGATTGTCCGCGTGGAAATTGACGACCAATTGCGCGCCGCGCGGTATGTTGCCGTCAACGATTCGGCGCTGTCTCCTCTGGCCCGCAGCGCGGTGACCGGCGCTGTCTTTGGCGGCTCGGTGGCGTTATTGGTCGGGCTGGTTGTTTATACGCTGGGTTTGTTTTCGCTGCCAATTATCGCCGGATTGTTCAACCACGCCTTGTTTTGCGTCATTGTAGGAGCAGTTTTAGGCGCGCTGATT
>CAZXHW010000333.1:0-8335 GCA_964639915.1 uncultured Heliomicrobium sp. | reverse complement strand
CACCAGCCGCAACACGTCGCGCAATTGCGCTCCCAGCGCGATTCGCAATCCGATTTCGTGGGTTCGCTGGGTGACGGAATACGCCAACACCCCGTAAATTCCGATGGCCGACAGCAACAACGCGACACCGGCAAAGATCGAAAGCAGCAAGGTGTTGAACCGCTGCCGCGCAATCGAATTCCCAAGCAGGCTGGACATCGTTCGCACATCAGCAATCGGTTGTTGTGGATCAAGCCGCTGAATCACCTGGCGCGCAGCCGCAGCAACGGACTCTGGTTCGCCTTTCGTGCGCAGCACAAACGTCATGCTGTTGTATGGCAATTCGGCAATCGGCCAGTACGACATCGGTTCTGCCGCTTTGTCGAACTGTGCATGCTTCACGTCGGCCACGATGCCGACGATTTCGCTCGGCACGTTTTCGTTTTTCATCGCAATGGTAATGCGTTTGCCGAGGGCTTCTTCGTTCGGAAAATATTTGTTGGCCAGAGATTCGTTGACAACCACGACGTGGCGCATTTCTTTGACTTCCTGATCGGTGAACATGCGCCCGCGTTTCAGCGAAATCTGCATAGCCGAAAAGAAGTTTTGATCCGCGACGCAAACTCCTGTAACTGGTCCTTGACCCGGCAGCGGCTTTGGCAAGCCTTCGATTTCAAATCCGGTGCCTGAGCCTGGCCCGGCGAACGGCAAAAAGTTGATGACCCCGGCGGTTTCAACGCCCGGCAAAGCCTGCATTTCCGTAACAGCCTGGGTGAAGAAATTGATGCGTTGTGGATCTTGCGTATATCGGCGTCCGGGCAATGCCACGCGCAGGGTCATCACCTGATCGGCGTTGAAACCTGTTCCAACCATCTGCAAGCGTTGAAAGCTGCGAATCAACAGCCCAGCGCCGACCAGCAGCACCAGCGCCAATGCGACTTCGGCAACGACCAACGCATTCCGCAAACGTTTGCTGCGCAATCCGCCCGCCAACGACCTGCCGGCATCTTTCAGAGTTTCGCTTAGATTCAGATTCGAGGCCTCCATTGCCGGAACCAATCCAAACAACACGCCGGTCAACAAAGCGACGCAAAAGGTGAAACCGAGCACAGGCAAGCTCAATTCAAGTCCCCGCAACACACCAAGTTCCGGCGGGCTTAATCTGACCAGCGCCGCCGTTCCCCACCAAGCCAGCAACAATCCGGCGGCTCCGCCAAACACAGACAATAAAACACTTTCCGTCAGCAACTGGCGGACGATGCGTCCTCTGCCTGCGCCGACTGCCGAACGAACGGCAATCTCGCGTTGTCGAATGCCGGTTCGCGCCAGCAACAGGTTTGCCACATTTGCGCAGGCAATCAGCAAAACGAACCCGACCGCAAACATCAACACACGCAACGCCGGGCGAAGCTCGCCCGCGAATTGACCGCGCAATGCAACGACTGTGACGCCCCAGCCCGTGTTGAATTCCTTGTATTGTTCACGCAATCGCGCGGCGAGCGTGTCCATGGAAACTTTCGCCTGCGTTACGCTGACGCCCGGTTTCAGCAGGGCGACAGAACTGGCAAAACGTCCGCGCCGCTGCTGCTTCATTTGTTCGGTAATCGCCCACGGAGTCCACAATTCAGCGGCTTGGCTGGTCAAAGAGTTTCCCTGGATGTGCCATTTGAAATCGGGCGGCAACACACCAATCACGGTGTTTTCATTGTTGTTCAGGATCAGTTTGCGCCCAATGATGTTGGCATCACCGCCGAACTGACTTTGCCACAACCCATAACTCAGCACGACGACATTATCCTGTCCCTGAATGCCATTTTCGGGCCTGAAGCCCTGCCCCAGAATTGGCGTGACGCCCAGCACGCGAAACAGATTTTCGCTGGCGATCTGTGCCGGGATTTCCACCGGATCGCCGCTTCCGGTCAAATTGGTGCGGAAATCAGCGAAGGTCGCCATGTCTTCGAAGACATCGTTTTGCGTCTTCCAATCGTTGAAATTGGCCAGATTGATAACGTTCTGTTCGCGCCGCTGGCTTTTTTCCCACACGGTCACCAACCGGTCGGCTTCGCGGTAGGGCAAGGATTGCAACAGCACGGCATTGACGACGCTGAAAATGGCCGTGTTTGCGCCAATCCCCAGCGCCAACGTGATGATGGCGACTAATGTAAAGCTAGGCTGTTTCCACAGCATTCGCGCGCCGTAGCGCAGGTCTTGAAGTAGTGCTTGCATATTGCCTCCTTTGGGAATTACTACAACGTACCAAACTTCGTGCCAGCCGAATCAAACAGCTAAGTTGTCCTATTGCTACGGTTTGACTGCGTGGGTAACGAAAAGGATTTGTGCGCTTCTGGGACTGCGCCATCCCATTTTCGGCGACTCGCAGATGCCTGAGGCTCAGACTAAAAGCTGCCAGCACAGACAGTCACAACCGTTGTGACACTGCCAAGCCTTTCGTATACTCCGCGCCGTCTCGCATTCACACGGCTGCGGCAGTATCGGCCTTTCAAACATTTCGTCTTGCCAAAGGAAAAGAGGAAACCTTCATGCGCACTTCTAACTTCGCACTTCCGGCAAAAGCTCTGGGATTACTGGCAATTTGTCTTTTGTTCGTTGCCGCTTCCAGCGTCCTGCTGGTTCGGCAAATCAACGGCCAAGCCAAACAAGGCACAGTGGAGCGGATCAAAGTCCACGGCAAATCTTTGGAAGGAAATCTGAGCGGAGATTCTGCGGATCGCGATGTTTCCATCTATCTGCCGCCCAGCTACAAAACCGAAAAGAATCGCCGCTACCCGGTGGTGTATATGCTGCATGGATTCACAGACAGCGACGACAAATGGTTCGGCCTGGTCAAGCATTGGATCAATCTGCCCGAAGTGCTGAACAAAACCTTTGCCAATGGTAATACGCGCGAAATGATCGTCGTCATGCCAAATGCCTTCACCCGCTTCAAAGGCAGCATGTATTCCAATTCCGTCACGGTTGGCGATTGGGAAACTTTCGTTACGAAAGAACTGGTCAGTTACGTGGATTCGCATTACCGCACACTGGCGCAAGCTTCCAGCCGAGGACTTGCAGGCCATTCCATGGGCGGATACGGCACAATGCGTTTGGGAATGAAAAGCCAGGACGTGTATTCCAGCATCTACGCCCTCAGCCCCTGCTGTATGGACGCGACTCGTCCAAATCCCGGCATGAAGGTGATCATGAAAAACATCGAAGCCGTGAAAACCGACGAGGAAGTCGGCAAGCAAAACTTTCTGGGCCTGGCGATGCTGGCTTCTGCCGCCGCGTGGTCACCAAACCCGAAAAACGCGCCGTTGTACATTGATCTTCCCTACCGCGATGGCGAAGTCGTTCCGGATATTCTGGCCCGCCAGCACGCCAACGCCACGCTGATTGCCATTCACCAATACATCCCAACGTTGAAGCGCCTGAAAGCCATCGGCATGGACGCCGGAACCAAAGACATCAGCATCCACGCTGCCACCAAAGAACTGGATAAAATCCTGACCGATTACGGCATCGCGCACATGTACGAAAGCTACGACGGCGACCACCTGAACCGTATTGCCGAGCGACTGCAAACCAAAACGCTTCCGTTTTTCTCGCAAAACTTGGTGTTTGAAAAAGCGAAGCGCTGAGGAATTGATCCTTGAATGAGGTGCGCCATGGAACCACTCAAAGACGCCAGCCAACATTACGAAGTCGAACGTCGCGCGCGCCACGCTGAACGTCCGGGTTTCCGCATCAGCGAACTCCAAATTTCGCCAACGCAACAAGTGCCCTGGCATTACCACAGCAATATCCAGGATACGTTTTACGTGATCGAAGGCCAGCTTCGGATTTTCCTGCGTGATCCCAAGGAAGAAGTTCGACTGGCTCCTGGCGAGACGTATTCTGTTCCTCCACGCCGTCCGCATCTTGTCATCAATGGTGGAGACAACTCGGCAACGTTTCTAGTGCTTCAGGGGATCGGCGAATACGATTACGTTCCGCTTGTGTAGGAGTTATTCAATCACGTATGTGGAGAAATGGTCCCAGCAGTTTCATGTTTTATCGTTAAATGGCAAATAGTTGCCGAAGTACCGCTGTAGTCTCTTCCGCCGCGTAGCGGCATGTTGAGTTTAGCCTTGAAACTCAGGAGCGTTTTCCGCTCAGAAAGCGATCTCTTCCGCCGCGTAGCGGCATGTTGAATTTAGCCGTGGGTGCCCGACCCACGGTAACCAAAGCCACCCCGCCTTCGCGTCGCGTCAGCGACGCTTGATTCACCATCACAAGGAGCAAAGCCATGGCAAACACGTATTCAGCGCTGTTCTATCACTTCGTTTTCAGCACCAAAAACCGGACTGCGCTCATCCGCCTGGAAATCGAAACGCGCGTTTGGGCATATCTCGGCGGCGTTGCGCGCGAACAAAAGATGATGGCCATTCAAATCGGCGGCGTGGAGGATCACATTCATGCGTTGGTGATGGCTCCCCCGACGCTGGCACCGTTTGAAATCGCCAAATACCTCAAACGGGATTCTTCGAAATGGATTCACGAGACCTTTGCGGATTTGCAGGATTTTGCTTGGCAGGATGGGTATGGCGCATTCACGGTCAGCAAATCGAATGTGCCTGCCGTCGCGGGTTACATTCAAAACCAACGCACGCATCATCAAAAGGAAAGCTTTCAGGATGAATATCGCGATTGCTTGAACAGGCACGGTGTGGATTATGACGAGCGTTATGTGTGGGGTTGATTCAAGCGTCGCGACGCGACGCGACGCGGGGAATTCCCGAACACGTTTTCCGTGGGTCAGGCACCCACGGCTAAATTCAATGCACCGCTACGCGGTGAAAGACAAAATGCACTCTTTTCACGGATCGGGTGCAACCACCAAGCCCAAATGAACTCGATACCATCATTCGTTCCTGAGCGCCGTCATCGGTTCCACTTTTGCGGCGCGACGCGCCGGAATCAAAGATGCAAGCATTGCCACGACAACAAGCAGCAAAGCCACAACGCCATACGTCACGGGATCAGTCGGGGAAAGGCCGAAAAGCATAGACTCAATGAAGCGGCTGCTGCCATAGGCTGCCAATAGGCCTACCGCAACGCCCAAGCCAGCGAGCACAAGCGATTCCCGCAAGACCATCCACAACACCTGCTTGGGCAATGCGCCGAGCGCCATACGCAAGCCAATTTCTCCGGTACGATGAAGCACAAGAAATGACATCAACCCGTAAAGCCCAATGCAGGCGAGCGTCATCGCGACAAATCCGAAAAAGCCAGAAAGCTTTGCGAATAATCGTTCCTCTGAACTGATGCGCGCGATTTGTTCGTCCTGGGTGCGAATGTTAATGACCGGAAGCGTGGGATCAAGTTCACGAACAGCAGCACGAATTGCGGGAAATAGCGCGGCAGGATTGCCAGCCGCGCGTATCGCGTAGTTGGCAACCCCTTCCGGCATCTGGGTCGCGGGAACATAAATCGTCGGCGGCGCAGCTTCGCGTAGCCCGGTATATTTTGCGTCACGAGCGACACCGACAATTTCAACGTCGGCAGCGGAAGCATTGGGGGTGCTACTAAACATAAAGCGGCGACCGATAGGATTTTCGTCGCCGAAAATTTTTCGGGCAAATGATTGGTTGACGATTGCGACTGTCGGTCCGGTAGACGTGTCGTGATCCGTGAAGTCACGACCAAGAAGGAGCGGAATTTCCATCGCGTCGAGAAAATTAGGAGCGAGGCCATTTATGTTGAAGGACAGCGAAGCGTCTTGCGGCAGAGTTGGCCCCGGCACGGTAATTCTACGATTGCTGCGTGTTCCAGAAAGCAACGCAACTCGTGAAAACGTAGCAGCGCGAACGCCAGGAATCCCTTCCAGCCTTGCTTGCAGTCGTGCTTGAAATGCCGCGAATTGTTCCCGGTTATACCCCGCAGAAGTTGCATCAAGCCGGAAGAGAGCGAGTTGATGTGGATTAAATCCAGGATCAACGTTTTGCAGGTTGCGCAGCGTGCGAACGAAAAGCCCTGTGCTGACCAGCAGCACAAGCGACAACGCGATCTGGGCAACCATCAGCGCCTGGCTGAGCCGCGAGCGCGTTCCGGCGCCAAGCTGTCGAACGCCACCTTGAAACTCAGCGGTCAGATTGAGGCGTGTTGCGCGGAGCGCAGGCACCAAGCCGAAAAGCACCGCCGTAGTCGCAGTAACGGCGATGGTAAAGCCCAGAACTCGCCCATCCAGCGGTAAATCCAGAACCGCCGGAGCACCGCCAAATTGACGCAGCCCAACAAGCAGACCTCGGCTCCATTGCGCGAACAACGCGCCAAGCGCAGCGCCGAGAAAAGCCAGCAATAAACTTTCGACCAGAAGCTGGCGAACAATGCGCGCGCGGCTGGCACCTAGAGCAAGACGCAATGCGATTTCGCGGCGACGAGCGGCTCCGCGCGCAAGCAACAGATTGGCAACATTGGCGCAGGCGGCCAGCAGCACCAGGCTGACCATTCCCATCAGAATGCGCAGCGACTGTGCATATTGACGGCGCCTGTCGTTTTCGCCCTGACCGCCTGGATCTGCGGCCAGCGTTGAAGCCTGCGGCATTTCGCGCGCTGTGGTTTCAAGCGCCTGGCCCGCAAGCCAAGCTTCGCGGGCAGTTTCTTGGAAGATCGGCTCCAGGCTGGCGCTGGCTTGTGCGGCGGTCGAATTGGGCGCGAGGCGCCCCATAACACGAATCCACCAATACCAAGGCTTCGCCCTGCTTGCGCCTCGGTCTGGTTGAAAGCGCGCGTGGTGCGCAAGAGGCACAGAAATATCAGCGGATTCGCCAATTTGCATCGCGCCTGCGAAGCCAGGCAGGGTGACACCAATGATTGTCGTAGGGACTTTGTTCACTTGAACCGTTTTCCCAATCACTCCCGGATCGCCGCTGAACCGATTTTGCCAGTACCGATGCGAAATGACGGCAACCGGTTCAGCAGAAGGTTGATCGTCTTGCGGCGTAAGCGTGCGCCCAAGAACTGCGGGCACGCCTAGCCCACTGTAATAGGTGCCCGAAACAAGTTGACCCAAAACACTTGCCTCTGGCTGGCCATCAACCAGCAGGTTGATCTGGTTGAATGGCGCGTAGGCAAACACGTCGGAAAGCGCTGGGTGGTTGGCCTGGAAACGTTCGAACGCGGCGAGCGAAAATGACGTACTGGCTGGACGGCCAGTAACGGGATCAAGGGAACCATTGTTCTCTCCGGCTCGCGACATGCGGCCACCGGCCCCTTCGATATTGCGGAACAGGACAAGCTCGTCAGGATTTTTCACCGGCAGCGAACGCAGAAGCACATCGTTGACCAGCGAAAAAATCGCGGTGTTGGCTCCAATGCCGAGCGCAAGCGTAAGCACAGCCACGGCAGTAAAGCCGGGGCTTTTAATCAACATTCGGAATCCGAATCGTAAGTCTTGAAGAATGGTTTGCATAAATCTCCGGACAAAAGGATGAAAGATGAATGCGGAATGATGAATTCTGTACTTTCATCATTCATCATTCCGACTTCATCATTCATAGCGAAGCGCAATCATTGGATCTATCTTTGTCGCTCGGCGCGCAGGAATGTAGCAGGCCAACAACGCAACAGCGATCAGCAACACCGTTACGCCGATCAGCGTGCGCGGGTCGCTGGCGCTGACGCCAAAGAGCAAGCCGGTCATCAGGCGCGTCAAAGCAAATGACACCCCCAGCCCAATGAGGACGCCTAGCCCGGCCAGCCGCAGACCATCACCCATCACCTGTTGCAACACGTCGCGCCGACCAGCGCCGAGCGCCATTCGAATGCCAATTTCCTGTGTTCGCTGGGTGACGGAATACGAAAGCACGCCATAAATCCCCAAGCTGGCCAATAACAGCGCAAGCCCCGCAAAAGCGACCAGCAGCGTCATGCCAATGCGGCGCTGTGCGACTTCTTCGGAAAGGATTTCTTCCATGGTTCGGACATTTGAAATCGGCTGCGAAGGATCAACCGACCAGATGGCTTGCCGCACCGCTGCGGTAACGCCCAGCGGATCGCCAGTTGTGCGCACCGTCAGATCGCGCGGCATGTTCCACAGCGCTTCCGACATTTGCTGATACGGAAAAAACATTGCGGGTTTAGGAGCCGCTTCCAACCCCATCTCTTTGATGTCGCCGATGATACCCACAACCGTCACCCACGGTCTTGTCGAGTTAGTGCCGCCGAGTTTGAAACGTTTGCCGACAGCGCTTTCGCCCGGCCAGTATTGGCGCGCCATCGTTTCGTTGATGATTGCAGATGGTTGCGCTTGTGCGTCGTCGTGCTGATTGAAAAAGCGGCCCTCGCGCAGTTTTACGCCCATCGTTTCCATATATCC
>CAZXHW010000332.1:0-8351 GCA_964639915.1 uncultured Heliomicrobium sp. | reverse complement strand
GCTTTATTCTATGGCTGGAACGCTGTTTTCAAAGATCGAGAATGAATAGACCCTGTATTTCCTCTACCAGCAGGTTGAAATCATCGCTTACTGTCACTTTGGACTCTCCTCTCAAGCATTCGGTGGCTGGTAATTCGGCCTTCACTTATCACGCACGCTCAGTTATTGCGCGCGCACGTTCGAGCGATTTCAACAAAGCTTGCCGCGCTTCCGCCAACGGATTAGGAGCTACGGCTGGGCCCGCTCCTAGCGCATTGCCTAAAGGAAGAGGGGCAGGAGGAGGCATTTGGGACAACAGTGTCTCCGCTGCTGGTATGAAATCGCGCAGAGCACTTCTGGCCTCATTTGCCTCTGATTTATTTACTTGCGCCTGCGACTCTGCCTGCTGCGCTTGCGATTCTGCCTGACCGCGAGCAACTTGTGCCTGTTGCGCTGTCGTAGTTGCTTCCTGTGCTGTACGCTCAGCATTTTCAGCGCGAGCCTCAATACTTACCCTGTTGAAGTAATACCCGATTACTACTCCCACCAATGGGTTGATAAAGAGCAATAGATCCTTCACACGTTGAAATGAGATATCGGATGCATCCTTGCCGATAAGATCGAAAGCTTTACTAATCATTATCAACAGGCACGCCACAAGCGTAATTCCAATTACTCCTGCGAGCAGTTCCTTAACCCATCGCAATCCTTTATCCATATAGGTATTGGCTTCTACAGAAGGGGGTATAGTCTCTATATTGGGCGTCGGCTGGTTCCCAGCATCTACGCCTTTAAAGAGCCCCCCCACAAGTACGGGTTGAGGCGAAGCTGATGTTTGAAATCCTGCGCTGGTTCCTGGTTGCAACATATTGACTCCTTTACCCTGCCTGTTGAAAAAAAGAACTATCCTCGGACTGAGCCCCTTGATTGGATGTGTTTGCTGGAAGACGGCCTGATCCATCAATTCCGCGTACGCGGAACGATCTTTGAAACATCGTAACTTAAGGAAATTGCTGGCTTCCATACATAACGGTTTTGTACTGTAACACTTTGCATGCTACCTAGTGGCGCTCCCTCGAAGAGATCGCCGCCCAACAATTGTTGCTTCCCGGCTAACATGCCAAAAGTCAAAAATACCTTTCTCCGGTAAATATTGACTGAGGAACCCAGTAAATATTCGATGTCGAAATCTTTATCTGTTTTCTTTCCTGTAACACCCGTGGATAGATAAATATCATGGCTGCCAAAGCTACTTAGGCGACTATGAAGTAGTGCTAACGGCGTTATACGATAATCGGAACTGGTAAGCCTCTCGACAGTCCTTGTTATCGTTCGCCCATTGGTTAAATTACCTTGTCTGTCGCGGGCAAAACCAGCTATCTCTCCATAAGTGCGATCTTCCAAGGAGCTAAAAGCCAATCCGACAGCCAAGTTAAATCGAATGCTGCCCAGGCGAATTTCATTATTCAGGTCGTTAGTTGACACGGACGATGATGAGCCGTTGGATGTGTTCTGTTGTGCTCCCGCTGTTGCCGGGCGGGAGAGTTTGAAGCTGAGAGCAAAGCCTGGCTTCCAGATATATTTCTTTTGAAACAGCTTGGCATCGCCAACAGAATCGGGCAATTTATCTCCAGGAGTAAGATCGCGGGCAAGGACTTGCGATTTACCGCCATACGCGCCGACAGTGAACAACACTCGATCATTGAGAAAGCTCACAGAAGGCCCCAAAAGATATTCGACATCTATGTTGTCGTCTCGCTTGGCTGTCAGGCCGACTGAAAAAAATAGACTCACTGGTTTATAACTCAACAGACGCGAATTCAGCAGAGCCATTGGCAGCAAGCGTCGTGGAGAGTTTTCTCCTAAACCCACCACTTTGTCGCTGCCGTCGCCAATGGGATTGCCTTGCGCATCCCGCGCAAATCCTTTCACATTCAGAAACGTGCGACGCGGCAGGGGCGAAGAAACAAACCCGCCTGAAAGCGTGAAACGAGGGCGGCCGATTTCAACAACTTCGTTATTCTGTCCCGAAGGCGCCAGATTGTTGGTGTTTGTTTGCGCCGATCCTCGAGGGGTTGGGGTTGGCGTTGGAGTCGGAGTTGCTGTCCCAGATGGAAGCGCATTTTGGCTGGGGCGCGCTGTAAGGCTATTTCCGCTGGTAGCAGCAGGGGCGATTCCTGCGCCGGGCAAGCCGCCAGTTAAGAGGGGCGAAGGAGGCGTTTGGCTTGTATTTGCAGCAACGGAGCCGCTCTGAGCTCCGCTTGTGCCTTTGCCTTCGCCGCCCGCAGCATCTTTCACCAAATTCTCCCGCTTTAGAGAAATTGTAGCATCACTCACTTCGAACTTTTTATTGATTGGAAAAGTGCGCGCGAAAAGTCCCTCCTTTTCCTTCATCTGCTCCGTAAAATCGTACATCTGCTGCATCTCTTCAACTCCACTGCTTAAACCTTCCAACTCACTTTGATAGTCGCCCAGTACTTCGAGAGCGGCTTGAGCGTAGGCTTTAAATTGGTCAACACATTTATAACCTTTGCATCTAACCGGAGGAATTGCCGTCAGGTCCTTGTCTTCATTAAAGGCCTTAACCAAACTATCGAGTTCTGTAGCTAAAATAGTAATCGCGGTCAGCTGTTTTTGCGCCTCCTTCAGGTATTCGGCATGATTTCTCAATTTGGATTCATATAGTTTCACGTTCAACGCGGTCGCTCTTTCGCAAATCGTCTGAGCGTCGGCGTCGGCGTCCCGCAACTCCGCCAAGGCTTTTTTATACACGGCCAAAACGTGAGAAGTGGAATCGTCTCCTTTGGCTGTGTCTTCAATCAACTTCAGATTCACAACCCTCTCTTGCTTAAGGTCATTTTTTTTGAGCCGGTTGAATATGTCGTTTATTTCGTTAAGCGCGTCGCAGGCAATTGATGGTGTGCAGGAAAAACCGCTCAAGCGGTCCTCGATAAGTGAAAGCTTGCTCTTCGGCGCAGCCCTAGCGAGATTAAAAGTAACAGAGCCGGATTCAAATCCTGTTGCCTTGTTCAAGGCTGTCGGGAATAACAGTTTGATGAAGTCGTTGACTGCGGTGGTAACAATCTCTTTTTGAGTAACAGTAATTGTGTATTTATAGATGAACGGATTCATGTGAAGAATCGTCACACGAGCAGCGCCCCCGTCAAAGGACAATTTGCCGCTTGTTTGGTTAAGAGCAAAAGGGCGAGCGTCCATCACCAGACCCTGTTTACCCTCTCTCGTCGCCAAAGCCGCACTGTTAAGATCGAGATTTTCCACCTTACATTTACCCACTGCCATTTGGTTTAATGACGGTTCAGGTGTGGGAGTAGAAAGTGGGGTGATGGTCCTAGCAGCAACCGTGCTTGAAAACATCCCTTTGAAAGTAATTAAGGAGAGCAGAAGAATGAACCCTGGCAGTAACTGAAGTTTGTTTTTCATAACTGAATTCCTGTGGATAACGAATGAATAGCTAGGCCTACAAACCTAATGATGCCCAAGCATTGAGTTGTTCTATAACCTGTGGATTGATGCGGACGCCGCTGTTAAGAGATGCGTTTCCCCAATTGTGAATGGCGCAAGCGACATATTGATCCGGATTGCTATAAGTGAAAAAAACAGGGCTGCCACTTTGCCCGGCAAACGTGAAGATGTCGTAAGAAACACGCGTCGCAGTCAGGGATTTGATCAAGTTACGTTCACCCCACTGCGTACCTTCCTGCACGTTATCCGGGTACCCAGCTAACACCGCTTCAGCGTTAACCAGGCTTGCATCGGAAAAATGACCATATAGAAACCATTTCTGAGAATCACCAAGCGGCTTTATGCCGGCAGGCAACACAATGGCTCCGTAATCGAAGTTCAGGTCGCCGCTCACCCAACTGGAATGGGCAAATAAGTTTTGCTCAGGCACATCCACCCAACCAAAGAGAGAGTTGGCTGCATTGGTTTCACCATTGCGCGCCGGCATGACTCGAATGCTTCTCACTTTTCCATTAGCAGGTTTTCCAGGGCTGAAGACCGAAATACAGTGGCCTGCCGTGATCAAGGTTCTGGGCGAAATAAACCAGGCGGTGCCGCTATGCAGAGAGCCATCAGCGGCAGTAATGACCAAATCGCAGATCATTCGCCAAGGCTCTTGAGCAGGGGCAACTATCTTCACGCGATCGGCAGGGCTGGCCGCGGATTCAGGCGTTGCACCGGGAGTCGGAGGTATGGCAATTGCAGACGGTCTCTCAAAGGATAATTCTCCAATATCACGCAGCTTTTCCTGCGCAAAAGATTGGGAACCTGAGATAACCTGTGGCTCAAATTTAGCCATAATTCTTGGCTCCTTGCGATCAAACATTGTTAAGGCCTGATTACGAATCCAGTAGATTGAGCGCCATCGCCACCTTCTGCCGTAACGCCTCGGTCTGAGGCGAGGCAGCCACCTCATTCGCATTGCCTGTGAATGATTTTGCGGCTGCCCCGGAAGCTGAGGACGCGAGGGTAATTTTGACATTCTTCACTTTCTCTTCGAGCGCTTCCCTGACCTGCTGTATTTGTTCCTTGGCGTGCTGCGCGGCGTCGGCCTGTTTCGACTGCCGGTTGATCTCCTGCTTCAACGTTTGTTCGTTTTGCTGCGCGGGCAGGCGGCCGAAGTAATAACCGATGATCACGAAGATGATTGGCTCTATGCGTGTTGCCATCTTATCGTCGGACAGCGGCTTCAGCCATCCTGTCAGCGCCGCCGCGTACAGCAGCGTAAAGGTGAAAGTGAGCAGGGTCATCACCCAGTTTTTGTGCGCAGTGGCCAGCCCTTCCGTCGGCACTGCGGGAGGGGCGAAGCGATCATTCCCAAATTCAGTTGGCGTGTTTGTTGTTTTCATAATCGGATTGCCAATTGCCGACGCTCGCTATATAAAAGCTTTGTCTTTTGAAGAGCCGTCCGAACGGGCGACGCAGCGGCCGACGGCGTCAGTTTTGGCTCGGCAACTGTCTTCACTAGATAACGCACCGAGTTGGGTTGGGAAGTATCACGCCTGGCGAAAAAATTTCTTCCGCCATTCAACTTAAAATAATCGTTCTTCGAGAAGGCTGCCTTTCGGCGCAAGGCAACTTCCCGGACGCGCAAATATGATTCCCCCGACAGATATTACCGAGTTGCTGGTCAGTTGGTGTGAAGGCGATCAGGCAGCGCTGGAAAAGCTGGTGCCGCTAATCGAACACAAGTTGCATGACCTTGCTCATTACTACATCAGCCGTGAAACTCCCGGACACTTGTTGCAGACGACGGCGCTGGTCAACGAAGCCTTCCTCCGGCTGATTGATCAGAAGCGAGTGCGTTGGCAAAACCGCGCCCATTTCTTTGGCATCTCGGCGCAGATCATGCGCCGCATCCTGCTCAACTATGCTCGCGACCAGAAATGTGCCAAACGCGGCGGAGGGGCCGTGAAGGTTTCTCTTTCCGCAGCCGAACTGTTGCCGGTAGAGAAAGCGGATGAACTGATTGCCTTAGACGAAGCGCTTGACCGGCTGGCGCTGATTGATGACCGCAAGAGTCGCATTGTGGAGCTACGTTATTTCGGCGGCCTCAGCGTTGAGGAAACTGCTGAAATGTTGCAGATCGCCCCGATCACGGTGATTCGCGACTGGAATTTGGCCAAAGCCTGGTTGGCGCGTGAGATTACCCATGGCTCATAAAGACTGGGCACGCATTGAAGAAATATTTCAAGCCGCATTCGATCTGTCTGTGGAGCAACGAGCGGCCTATCTGGAGAGCGCCTGCCCAAAGGACCCTTCGTTGCGCGCCGAAGTCGAAACGCTCTTTGCAGCGCTCGACAAACACAGCGATTTCTTGGAAAAACCTGTCCTCAGCTTGGGTTTGCAAGTGATTTCAGAGACAACGCCAGTGGAAACGCGGGTTGGCAAGGTGATTGGCGCTTACAGGATTCTAGCGCCGCTTGGAATTGGAGCGCAAAGTGGCGCTAAAATTCCTTTCACGTCGGTTGATGAATGACACTTGGGGTAAGAGGCAATTGATCAGAGAAGCCCAGGCAGTCGCCCACCTGGATCACCCCAACATTTGCGCCGTATATGGCTTTGAAGAGGATGATGGCCACAACTTCATCGTCATGAAGTATGTCGAGGGCGAGACGCTCGCCGCTCTGTTGCAGAAGGGCGATATCAATACGGAACAGATCATCTCGCTCATCAAGCAGGTCATCAGCGCGCTTGCCGAAGCCCACGCCCACGGAATTATTCATCGTGACATTAAACCGCAGAACATCATGGTCACGGCGGATGGCCAGGTGAAAGTACTTGATTTCGGCTTGGCCAAGCTGGTTCAGCAGCGCAATGACCTATTGGATAGCAGCCTTGACCTGAACCAAAGCTCGCATCCGGGCCTGGTGATCGGCACCGTTACTTACATGTCTCCGGAACAACTGCGGGTCGGCCGGCTGGATTTTCGGACGGACATTTTCAGCCTCGGGATCGTCCTTTATGAGTTGATCAGCGGGAAAAACCCATTCGCGCGAGCCAGCAGGGCAGAAACGATTTCCGCCATCCTCAGCAGCGACCCGCCTCCGCTCAAACGTCCCGCAACCAAGATTGCCAGCGGTCTGTCCCAAATTGCGCAAAAATGTCTGGAGCGGGAGCCAGAGCAAAGGTATCAGTCCGCCAGCGCAATGATGTTGGACCTGGAAAACTTACAGAAAGGCATTGTCCAACGCCAGCCGTGGACGCGTAATCGGACGTTTCGCTCAGTCGCTGCACTTGCCTTGCTTGTAGCGCTGGTCGTTAGCGTAGCTGCCGTCTACGACCGTTGGATGTCCAAGCCAGCCCTTGCAGTGCTGCCAATCATCAACGAGGTTTCGGACGCCGATGCCGAGGCGCTAAGCAGAAAGTTGACTACCGGCTTGATCAAAAACCTCAAGGCTCTGCCAAAACTGCGCATCAAAACTCCGGTCTCTGTTCCCACTTACCGCAACCCGGCCTCTGACCTGATAACCCTGGGGCGGGAACTGGGGGCGAATCGCGTGCTTGTGGGGCGGCTCAAACGGCCGGGCGAGAAACTGACCGTCCAATTCACACTCCTCAACGCGGAAAACGGGGCAAAGGTTTGGGGCGAGGAGTTGAACGTGGAGCCAGGAGAATTGGAGTTGCTGCAACAAGAGGTTTCTCTCAAGCTGAGCCTGCTCTTGCGGCATTCGCTGAGCGAGGAACAGAAGATGCTCCTGGCCTTGCTGGCCACACGCCAAAACAGGAGTCCCGGCGCTTATGAGCTTTACTTGCTCGGCCGCTACTATTGGAACGACCGGGACAGCGTAAACATAAGAAAGGCGATTGACAGTTTCGACCAGGCCATCAGGCTGGAGCCGAACTATGCAAGGGCTTATGCCGGGTTGGCGGACTCATACGTCTTGCTCAGTACCGTCGCTTACGGTTCGCCGCAGAACACCAACGAGGTCATGGCCAAAGCGAAATCAGCGGCCAAAAAAGCCCTTGAGAGAGACGACACGCTTTGCGAGGCTCATACCTCGCTGGGCGTGTACCTGCTGCGGCACGAATGGAATTGGCAGGAGGCGGAAAAAGAATTCAGACAAGCCATCAGCCTCAACCCGGAGTACGCGCCCGCTCACTATTGGTATTCGAATCTGCTGGCGCTTACCAGGCGCTCGACCGAGTCCATCGCGGAAAGCGAGAAGGCCAAAGACCTGGAGCCATTCTCTCCGCATTCGTATATTAACCTTGGTCGCGCGTACCATTACGCTGCGCAATATGACCGCGCGGCTGAACAACTCCTTAAAATCCTTGAAAAGAATCCCAATGCGCTCCCGGCGCTGAATGTGCTTGGCTACGTCTACCACCAACAAGGGCGCGTGGAAGAATCAATCTCGCTCTTCGAACGGCTTTATGCAGCGGAGAAACTCTATGGAGCAGCGCCGCTCGGTTATGCATACGCCAAAGCCGGTAGAAGGGCCGATGCGCAAAAAATTCTGGATGAGCTTGAGGCCATCTCGAAACAGACTTCTGTTCCACTGCCGCAGGAAAAAGCAATCATCTATTTAGGACTTGATGACCGAGACCGGGCCTTCACCTTATTGCAAGAGGCTTGCAAAGAACGCTTCGCCACATTTCCATTTTTATTCATCGAACCATTCCTCGATAGCATCCGCTCCGACCCTAGATTTCCGAGTCTACTGCGCTGCGCCAGACTGTCTTCCTAATCGCACCCAGTCCCCGGTTCCACTCCTCCAGAAGACGCCGCCGTTGGAAGTGAAGTCATTTCGCTGCTGCCAAGGCCGATCTGAGTTTGGTCGCCGCAGTTTCGGCGTCAGGCCGATGCTTGGGGTTTTGAGACAGGAGTTTTGAAATGATTGCGCACA
>CAZXHW010000331.1:0-8356 GCA_964639915.1 uncultured Heliomicrobium sp. | reverse complement strand
ATTGTTCAACTTCGACGGCTTCCTGCGGCAGGGAGTGGGAGATCCACGTCAGGTGCAGTTGTCTGTGAAGGTCACTTTCTAATTTCGACACAAAATCCGCCTCCAAGCCAACGCGAAGAGGCAAACATCCGTAACGCCGACATTTCTGAAAAGTCTTGTCGGCGTTACGTTTTTACTTTCAGATGAATCGTCCTTTCTGTCGTCTTGCAAGACATCCTGTCTGATTGTCGGCCAATGTTTCGTTCAAACCTATTACAGCAAACACTTCTAAAAATGCAGTCATTGTAGATAGCTATACATAAAGCCATTGGCACCTGTTTTGCTCTTTCAGCCCGATATGAAACATCAAAAAAACAATCCGGCAATTCATGAGGGCGGGCGCTTAATGTTTTTAGGTGTGGTGCTTGGCTTGATGTTTTGGGGCTCATTCCAGGCAGGATTTGTTGGAGCGGCGCAGGATCAGTCCGCAACAAATGAACAGGCAGTTTCAGGTTTCAACGAACGGGTTAAACAATACATCAAGTTACGGGATAAAGTTGAAGGCGAGTTACCAAAGCTTTCCAACAAAAGTCAGCCGCCGGAAATAGAAGCGCATAAGACAACATTGCAAACCAACATTATCGCCGCTCGCACGGGCGCCAAGCCCGGAGACTTATTTACAGCCGATATCAGCGCCCATATACGCGGCATTATCATGCAGGAATTCACAGGCAAGCGGCTGAAGGAATTACGTGAGACTGTCAATGAAGGCCAAACAAACGGTGTACCGATGCGGGTCAACGTTGCTTATCCGGAATCAAAAGAATTGATCGAGATGCCGCCAACACTGCTGCTTAAACTTCCTACCTTGCCGAAGGAGTTACATTACCGTTTCGTGGGCCGCTCCATGCTGCTTTTGGACAAAGAAGCACGCCTGATCATTGACGTGTTGCCGAATGCTCTGCCCTAAACGCGAACCAGGAGGTGAAGTATGAAACAAATCATTTGTGCAATCGGTCTTGTCACTTTGCTGACCTTAGGCGGTTCTATAGAGCACGTGCAAAGTCAGAGCGCGCCTTCTAAAGCAGCCAAAAGCGGGCCGACCCTTACATTGCCCAACAAAACAGACTCAGTGCATTTTGCCGTAATCGGCGACACAGGCACTGGCTTGGAACCACAAATGCAATTGGCCAATGTGTTAGCGCAGTACCACGAAGTCTTTCCTTTCGAATTCGTGCTGATGCTGGGCGACAACCTTTATGGTGGAGAAAAGGCCAGCGATTACGAACAGAAATTCGAGCAGCCGTACAAGAAATTGCTGGATGCTGGCGTGAAGTTTTATGCCTCGCTTGGCAACCACGATAACCCGAACCAGGTTTCGTACAAGAACTTCAATATGGGCGGCAAAGAGTATTACACCTTTAAAAAAGGTCCAGTGCGTTTCTTTGCATTGAACAGCAATTACATGGATGAACGCCAAGTTCACTGGGTAGAAGATGAATTGAAGAAAAGCGGCTCGGACTGGAAAATCTGCTTTTTCCATCATCCGCTTTATTCTTCAGGCGGAAGGCACGGTCCTGATAAAGAGCTACGCACTGTCCTTGAGCCGACTTTGATTAAGAATGGCGTGGATGTGGTCTTTACGGGGCACGAGCATTTTTACGAGCGCTTCAAACCTCAAAGCGGCATTTATCACTTCATTACAGGCGGTGGCGGCAAAACAGCGCCCAATGACGTGAAGGCTTCCAGCCAGGCGGAAAAATCCTTCGACCAGGACCAGCACTTTATGCTGGTTGAAATCGCTGGCGACCAAATGCATTTTCAGGTGATTTCGCGCGCCAACAAAACGATAGATTCCGGCACCTTGCCGCGTCGCGAATGGAAGCCCAACCCATAAACAGCTTACAAATCCTGCCACAAATCAAAGCGCCGGTAACTTTCAAAGCTTACCGGCACTTTGATTTTCGAGAACCTTTAGCATCAAGCTCAGCTAATCAGGAAGTTTTGCATCATGCCCGTGTCTTCATGCGGCAGGATGTGGCAGTGGTAAACCGCCTTGCCTTTGAACTCCTGGAACTTCATGCGAATCACGACATTCTGTCCATTCGGAATCCAAACTGTATCCTGAATCGTTCCTGGCGGTTGTGCGACTCCATTGACGCTGATGACCTCAAAATGATTGACGTGAATGTGAAACGGGTGCCCTTCTTGTCCGGTGACGTGATCGTGATCCACTTGCAGCGTCCACTCTTCTGCCGTTCCTAGCTTCACGCGATCAATTTGCGGAACGACCTTTTCGTCGTACAGCAAATCATTGATGGTGAAATCCAGGCCGACATACGGATTTTGTGGACCTCGGAAAGCTCCCGTAAAGTTCAAGTTGCGTTTGCGAACGACCTCGCTGGGTTTGATCAATGGGTAATAGCGGGTGGGCGTTGGCAGCGTTGTGGGCAACTTCATGGCTTTCGCCGTTCCCGTGACGTTGATCACCGCGATGACTTTCGGATCGCTTACCAGAAATTGATCGTTCTGGCCAAGCTCTATGATCCGATAGGTTCCTGCTGTGTTTGATCCCTGAATCAGGAATTCAGCGCGATTGGCCGGAGCGATGGAAATTTGCGCTGTTGGGCAAGGGCCAGTCGGCGCAGCCATGGTTCGCGGAGCCGTATAATTCACGCCGTCCATCGCAATCAAATGCACATCGTGGCCTTCGACAATGATCGGCATGAAATTGTCCGAACACGCATTCAGCATTCGGAAACGCACAACTTCGCCAGGAGCGACGTTAATTGTCTGGTAAGGAAGCTGCGCGCCGAGCGGCTGGTTCGGAATCGCGGCGTTATGGGTTTCCTGATAAAAGGGCTGGCCGTTTAGCAGGAAATACCGCAACGGATAATCGCCCGTTGTAAACCCGCCTTTTAACTTTGTATTCACAAACTGTTTGCTCTTGGGATCATAAATCTGGACGTTACCGCCAAAGGTTTGCCAGATGGAATTTTGCGTCGGCGCATACAGCCATAAATCCGGAATCGTTTCGTGCGGAAACAATCCGATGTCGTTGATCACCAAGGGAATGTCACGAGCAGCTTTGATCTCCGGAACTTCGTCAATGTCGCCCATCACAATGACGCCTCCGGCCATGCCGCTGACAGCCTGCACCGCGGTCGAACCGTGATGGTGTGGGTGATACCAATACAATCCGGGCGGATGGTCTTTCGGCAATTGGAATGCGTAATCCAGATAGTGGCCCGGGTGAATGTCAATCATCGGCGCAGCCGGGTCAGAAGTTCCCAGCGGCACGAACAAATGCGGCGCAACATCGAAGCCATGCATGTGCAGGTTCGTCATTTCAAAGTGGTGCGGAATGTTGTGATTGCCGTTCCAAGTGGTTGATAAACCTGGCGGAATCGCCCCTTTGGCTGGGATGTTTTTTGGATCAGCCAATGAGTTTTTCATGCGAATGGCCAGCGTTTGGCCAGGTTTTGTTTTCAGCAGCGGCCCCGGAACCGTCCCGTTGTAACTTCGCAGCATGACGTTGGTTCCGTTCAACTTCTTGGTTATCCATTTGGCTTCAAGCAAGTACGGTTGCGTTTGTCCCAAAACGTCGCTCGCGGCCAAACCGATTCCTGAAGCTCCAGCCAGTTGGAGCCAGTTCCGTCTGGTCATTGAATTCATCGTTGTTTTCCTCTGGGGTTGGGAGAATTGTTAGGGAGCAGACCGAAAGTCTGCCCCCTTCTCCAATTGCGATTGAATAGGAAGAATCGAAGATGCAATTCCAGAAAACTTCTACGGCATACCGTTGACGAACTTGGCGTATTGCGCGAACGCCACTTGAAGTTGCAAGGACGAATCCAGCGGAATTGCAGCTTTGATCAGTCCGGTCGAATCCGGGTATGGCATTGGATATTTGTAGTTCGAAAAGTAGCTCTTGCTAGTAGGGCTATAGGTTTGGCATGTCGAAGTCGGAACAAAAATCAGAGGTATGTTTGTTCCTTGCGCATCCAGAACGCCAGGCGCAGCCGCATAAGATCCCATGTGGCACGAAACGCAGCTTGAGGCGGGGTTATCGAGTACTCCTGCAAGACGTTTGTTGCAACCGTAATGTTCCGGGATGTTGATTGGCGCCAGCACAGATTGCCAAACAGGCTTGCTCTGGGCTTGCGGTACACCAGGATATGACTGCGGATCGCTGCCCCACTGCACTCCTAGCGGAACCATTCGATCCAGCACCGTTTTGCCTGACGATTTGTCATCATATCCCAGCGTGCTGTACACCCATCTGGTTGGGGAACGCGAATCAACCACTGCCAAATCAATCTGAACCAGATGCACTGTCGTTATCGCACGATCATAGGTTGCATAATCGCTGGACTGCGTAGGCACTTTTGCGAGCTTGAGATGACCGTTTGCCTGCCAACTAGTTGAACTCTTCAAGTAAGGAACAAGATTGGGATCCGCTGTCGAATTCAGGATTTTGATGACGACTGTGCCTTCAGGGAATGGCAACCCTTTGGCCAATAACTGTCCTGTCTTTGAATCTTTGTAAGTGGCCGGCGCACCAGTTTCAGGAAACGCTTGTCCGATTGCATAAGCTCCACACGGGTTATACATACCGACCGACCAGGTTTCGAACAGTGGAATCGCGCCATTCACTGGTTTTGTGCCAGCCAGTGTAGCTTTGCCGCTCGCGCGCCCACTTGCCGGATTATTCAAGAAAGTTGTCAGCGCAGTCGAGAGTTCGTTGGTCAATCCGTGAACAAATTCGCGTCCACCGTGCGGGTCGTAGGCCATCCAGGGAATGTGATACCAGCGCGTTTGCCCATTTACTTGGGTATTCCATCCGATGTTATCAGGCAAATTTCCATCCTGCTGCTCAAACGCATACTTCATGATGTCCTTCACGTAACCTTCCCAATCGCTCCATTTGGAATTCTGATTGTTGAAATCCACTTGGCGCTTCAACCAGGGAGCTTCGCACTTGGGCTGTTGTTTGGGATAGGAATGGCTCAATTTGAATGTCGGGCCAGTCCAACCCGAAGGAATTGAGTCAGCATTGTTACGGAATGCAAACAGTGATGTGGGACTCGACTTTGGGGCAGATTGGGAATCTACTGGCTTTGACGATTGCCAAAGGACTGCGGCCAGCACTACGAGCGACATAGAACTCAAGACAAGCAATCTGATTTTCATAGGTTCCTCTGGGGAAAGGTCCAATTCCAAAGCTCGGAAATGGTTCGTTTGTTGAGGCGGCGGCTGATGCTTCATCCACTCAGCGCCCTTCATGAACTAAACCGAATTTTGAGTGGGTTTTCCCTCACGGCTGGGAAATTTTCCAGGCAGGTTTTAATGCATTTCACAGTGGCTGAAGGGCTCTTGCTAAACGGCCGCGACATTCTCAAAAAAATGCGCCAGTTTCGATTCGTCCAGGTTTCCGTTGGTCCGCACTCCGCTGCATAGATCGAGTCCGAATGGCTGGACAGCGCGAATCGCGTCAGCAACGTTTTCTGGCTTCAATCCGCCTGCCAGAAAGATCGGCATACTGACGGCTTCGCGGATTTTTCGGCTGAGCGTCCAGTCGTGGGTTCTCCCGGTTCCACCAAGTTCTTTTACGGCCAGTTTCTGATTTCCGGAATCCAGCAGAATCGCATCCACGTGCGGAGCTATAGATTGAGCTTCTTCGACAGACTCTTCGCCTGTGACGTGAATCACCTGCACCAGCGCGATGCCAGGCAGCGCTGAACGCAGTTCGTCATAACTTCCCTGCTCCAACCGGTCCACAACCTGGATCGTGTTCGTTCGCAACCGGCGATGCTGCTCTATGATCGAAGAAACGTCTTGCTTGCAGGTCAACAGGAAAGTGGCAATTGGCGGTGGAATGCGCGCGGCGATTTCGGCAATCAAATCTTCTTCGATGACGCCCGGTCCGCTGGGCATTGCCGAAACCAGTCCCAAAGCGGAAGCTCCATAACGGATTGCGAGTTCTGCTTCGGCAATGCTGCTGATACAGCAAATTTTCACGCGGGGTTTGAAAGGTTGGTTCATTGCCTGAGAATTGAAGGTGTCATTTTCTTGCCAGATAAAACATTCGTCCGTCGCTGATGGTAAAGCCGAATTCGCGCCGCGCATCATAGGTTTTGACACGCAGGAAGCCAGCATCCGCTAACGCTCCCAGCACATCGTTGACGCTGTAATAGCGTTGAAACAGCGCCACATCCGTTCGTTGCCAATGTTCCTGTTCCAGTTGAAACATGGTTACGTCATAGCGTTTCAGCTTTTGAATTTGGTTATAGCTGCTGCGGACAATGCAAACGTGATCGTCTTCGATAATTTCCAACGTATTGCCGAGCAACTCCGAAGCGTCCTCGATATTCAGGTCGAACAGGAAAATGCCATCTTCGGTCAACGCTTCGTACACGCGACGAAAGACTTCTGTCAGTTCTCCTAATTCCATCACGTGATTCAGGCTGTCGAAAGCTGAAATGACGCATTCAACCGGTTGCGTCAGTTGAAAGCTTCTGGCATCGCCGCGAATAAATTCGACCTCAGGTGCATTTTCGCGTGCAAAACGCAACATCGCATCAGAACCATCCAACCCCGTAACCTGATAGCCGCGTTCTCTTAATCCAGCCGAAATCTGCCCCGTGCCGCAACACAAATCCAAAACGCGACAGCCTGCAGGAATGTGCGGAAACAGCAAAATGTTGTAAATCGCCAGCGCAGGCGAGCTGAATTCCGGTCCCCAATACAGGTTATAAAACCAGGCAAAGCGGTCGTAATCGGAATAAATTTTTTCTGGCAGGTGACTCATCAGTGCTGCATCTCCATCACTTCGCCAGCCGGTTGTAGTTCTTCAACACTTCCCGCAACCGATCATGCGGCAGCGCAAGGATTTTATGGCCATCAACGCCTGTCATGGTTTCCGCGGCAACCATCGCGTTTATGACGGCCTCTTCCGTCGCCAGCACTGTTGCGTCAAACAGTGAATTCATCTTTTCATTCGGAAGCATTTTCAGGTCAGCAGGCACCTGACTTCCCCAAGCCTTCGCATTGGCCGTCGAAAAGGCTACGAAAATATCACCGGAACCGTTGCCGGACATGCTGCCTGTGCGAGCAAGACCGAGCGGAACTCTACGAGCCAGTCGTTTCAATTGATGGGGCAACAGCGGAGCATCCGTCGCAACAGCAACGATGATCGAACCTGTTTCGCTTTTCCGAATTGTACCTTCTGTGATTTCTTTGCCGACCGGAACACCCGCAATCTGAAGTTGAGAGCGCAATCCAAAATTCGCTTGAATTAGCACGCCGACCGTGTAACCGCCCTGCCGTTCGTTCAATTTCCGCGACGAAGTGCCAATGCCACCTTTGAATTCGTAACAGATCATTCCGGTTCCACCGCCAACATTGCCTTCGGCGACCGCACCGGTTTTGGCCGAATCCAGTGCAGCCAATGTGTGTTCCGGTTTGACGTGGAAGCCATTGATGTCGTTCAGCCAGCCGTCGAAGGTTTCAGCAACCACAGGCAACCCCCAGGCTTGCGCCGTTTTACTGTGCTGTTTCAATTGCCAGGCAATCACTGCATCGCGCACCACGCCCACACTGTGCGTGTTCGTGATCATCAATGGCCCTTCCATAAAGCCGGATTCTTCGATCCAGGTTGTGCCCGTCATCTCACCATTTCCGTTCAGCGAATACCAGCCGGCAAACACTGCATCGGAGTTTTGTTTCCCTCGCGGCAATAGCGCTGTCACTCCGGTGCGAACAGGGCCAACACCAACTTGCAACTTGCCGTCGCCGGAAATCAGCGTGGTGTGACCGACTTCAACCCCCGCCACATCCGTGATGGCGTTGAATTGTCCTGGTGTTCCCTCGAAAGGGATTCCCAAGTCGCGCGCTCTCGGTTTGTTTTGCATGGCAGGTGACATCGAAGCTTGCGTGGACACCGAAACAATCAGTGCCGCGCTCAGAATAAACACTGCGATCCGGATTTTCATCATCGCTCCTTTTAGAAGTTGTCCGGCTTCGGCTACACTCGGTTCGGTTGAACCATTGAATCATCAGACGGCGCAGTTTAACAAAGCAACTATGGGAACACTAACATTTGTCAGGCATGGTCAGGCGCGGGCCTTTGAAAAAGACAGCGATCAACTTACCCAGCTTGGCGAAGAGCAAGCGCGATTGCTTGGACAGTATTGGGTAAAAAACGGTATCACGTTCAACGAAGTTTACAGCGGCACACTGGTTCGCCAGCGACAGACAGCGGAAATCGTCGGGCAATGTTTCGCCGAAGCCGGACTGAACTGGCCTGAACGTCAATCCACGCCGGATTTGAACGAATACGACGCCGACGGAATTTCACGCAGACTGATCCCAGCCTATG
>CAZXHW010000330.1:0-8364 GCA_964639915.1 uncultured Heliomicrobium sp. | reverse complement strand
GGTGCGGGCAGTTTGCGCGAAGCCATCGCCCTTGCCTGTCCGGGCAGCACAATCACATTTGCGAACGGCCTCAGTCTCATCACGCTGACGTCGGGCGAACTGGGAATTACCAAGAACCTCACGATTCAGGGGCCGGCGGAAAACACCTTGGTCATCTCAGGCAACAACGCTTCTCGCGTCTTGAATATCTTCCAGGCGGGCACTGTCACGCTCAACAATCTGACCGTCACAAACGGCAGAGCCGACAATGGCGGCGGCATCGCCATCAACGGCACCACCGTCAACGTCAACAATAGTGCCGTGACAAACAACACGGCGACAAGCATCGGTGGCGGCATCTTTAATGCCAACGGAGTGCTTACCATCACGGCTTCGACCATCGCCGGCAACACGGGCAGCCAGGGCGGCGGCATCGCCAATGGCGGTACGCCGAGTGTCTTGAACGTCACGAATTCCACCATTTCGGGCAACACTTCGACCGGTAACGGCGGTGCCGGAATCTTTACCAACGCGCAGGTGATCGTCAAAAACTCAACGATCACGAACAATCTTGCGATGGGCGATGGAATGAAAACAGGCGTCGGCGGAGGAATCTCGAATTTCTCGACAGAACCGGTGTCACTAGGGAACACAATCATCGCCGGAAACGTCGCACCGACCGCACCGGATTTCCGCGACACGTTGACTTCGCTTGGCAACAATCTGGTCGGCAGCACAAATGGAACCAACTTTATCGGCACGACGACCGGCAACATTCTTAATACCGATGCGCGTCTTGCGCCGCTGGGCAATTACGGAGGTGTGACACAGACGCATGCGTTGTTGCCCGGCTCCCCTGCCATCAATGCTGGTGACAACTGTGTGCTGACGGTGAACGGCTGCGGCAATAACAATCCAGCATTGATCACCGATCAGCGTGGGTTCAATCGTCAGGTTGGCAGCGCCGTGGACATTGGCGCGTTTGAATCGCGAGGCTTCACACTTGCCGTCAGCAGCGGCGACAAGCAAAGCACCATCGCCGGTACGGCCTTCGCCAATCCCTTGACCGTGACAGTAACTTCCGCCAGCGCAGAGCCGGTGGACGGCGGACAAGTCGTCTTCACACCGCCCGGCAGTGGTGCCAGCGCAAGCGTCGCGGGGACACCCGCGACCATCGCCGCAGGCACGGCAATCACCGGAACCGTCACCGCCAACGCGATTGCCGGTTCGTACTCTGTGATCGCCAGCGCCAACGGAGCGGCTGCGGACGTGAATTTCAGCCTGACAAATATCCCCCCAAACACTGCGCCAAGCTTCACGCCCGCAGCAGCCATCACTCGTCAACAAGGCAGTCCGGCTGGCAATGCCACGACCATCGGCATGGTCAACGACCTGGAAACTGCTCCCGGTTCGCTGACCATTACCCAAGTCGCGGGCGGCACTGCCACAGGCATCACCGTCAGCAACATCACGAACAAGGGAGGAACCATTTCGGCGCAGATCAGCGCTTCCTGTATTGCAGTTGGCGGCACCGTTCGGTTTCAGGTGTCGGACGGCAGTTTGACCGGCACGGGTGAGTTGATGGTCAGCGTAACCGCGAATGCCATTCCGACAATCGCTTACGGCAATGTCACCGTGGCCGTCGGAGCCTCTACCAGCAACAACCCGACCACTGCAACTGACAATGGCTCCATCACCGGTTACATCGTGCAGTCTGCAAAAACCTTCAGCGGGACGATTTCCGTGGATGCCGCCGGGCTGGTTTCCATCAGCAATGCCGCGCCCGTTGGAACGCACACCATCACCATCCGCGCGACGGACAATTGCAATGCGTCGTCGGATGCAAGCTTCACACTGACCGTCACGAACTTCGCACCGACCATCACGGCGCAATCCGGCCTGATGCGGCAGCAAGGCGCGCCAGCCTCCAATTCGCAGATTGCGACCGTCAAGGATTCCGAAAGCGGTGGTAAAGGCGTGACTGTCACCGTCAATGGCGGACCTTCCGCGATGGTCAACGGCGTCACGATTTCCAACATCATCAATTCCGGCGGCACAGTCACGGCGGATATCGCCGCCACCTGCGGAGCTTCCAGCGCCAGCTTCACCCTGATCGCGACAGATGGAAATGGCGCAACAGCGACGGCAACCCTGAGCATCGCAGTAACTGGTATCACGGTGACTCCGGCGAAGCTGCTCAACGGGCTGACCTTCGTTCCTTACACCGAAACCTTGGCGGCGGCAGGTGGGACCGGTTCGTATACCTTCAGCGTGTCTTCGGGAAGCCTGCCCGCCGGATTGACGATCAACGGCAACCTGATTGTTGGGACGCCGACGACCGCCGGAGCTTCTACCTTCACCATCCGCGCCGATGACGATGGCAACACCTGCTTTGGCGAACAGACTTACACCATCAACATTGGCAGCACAGGCTTGATGTATTACCCGCTGGCGCGGCCTGTGCGCTTGCTGGACACGCGGCCCGGTGCCAGTCCCAACGCCTGCTTCCAACCCAACGCGCCGATTGCGGGCGGAACTTCGCGACTGCAACCGGCACAAGGAACTTGCGAAGGCCTGAACATTCCGGCCAACGCGACAACCATCACCGGGCACATCACCACAGTGCAATCCGGAGGAGGCTTCCTGACGCTCTATCCCAGCGATGCTCCGCAGCCGATGGTCACAAACTCCAATTACCTGCCGAATGAAATTCTGAACAACGCCTTCACGGTCGGCTTGGGCACGAAAGACGGGGCCTTCAAGCTTTTTGTCAGCTCCAACACCGATGTCGTGATTGACGTCACCGTTTACTACGCTCCCCCAACAGCAGGTGGGTTGTACTTTCATCCCCTGCCCAAACCAATCCGCCTGCTGGAAACGCGAACGGGTTTCACCGGATGCCAAACGCCGGGCGCTCCGCTGCAAACCGGCACGACGCGACGGCAAACAGGCGTGCTGACCTGCGACGGCGTGACGATTCCAACCGGTGCGCTGGCGTTGGTCGGCAATGCAACAACGACGAATTCAACGGGAAGCGGCTACCTGACTCTATACCCGGCGGACGCGGCGCAGCCATTTGCTTCCAGCTCGAACTTCGCGGCGGGCATCAACCGCAACGCGCCGTTCACCGTCGGCTTGTCGCTGAACGGAGGGTTCAACATTTACACAGCGCGAACGACGGACCTGGTGATTGATGTGATGGGTTACTACAGCACACAAGCAAATGATGTGAATGGCCAAGGACTGCTGTTCAACTCGCTTGGTTCGCCGCTGCGTTTACTCGACACCAGAGCGGGCCAATCGGCTTGTTACCAGCCTGGCGCACCGATGACCGGAGGCACGGTTTACACGCAGGAGACGCAAATTCCCTGCACGAATCTGACGCCGACCGCACGCGCGCTGGTGGGCAACGTTTCGGCAGTCAATGCGTCAGCCAACGGCTATCTGACCTTCTGGCCGAGCAACACCACGCAACCAACCGTAGCGACTTCGAATTATCAGACCGGCAGAGTCTTCAACCGTCACTTCACCGTCGGCCTGGGATCGGACGTAGCCTTCAAACGCTTCGCCGCTTCCACGACCGACGTCATTATTGACATCTCCGGATTCTTCGCCCCGTAAAAAAGACGTTCAATAACAATTGGCCTGCTGCCGGGACAAACCTCCGTTACCGTAAGCGCGGCGGATGGCTTGCAAAAGTCATCCGCCGCGCTTTTTTGTTTGCCCGGCAAGGACGTTTATAATCCGCGCGCTTTCTGGCGCGCCCGGCCATCACCGGGATGACCTTCACCTCCGGCTTGACGGCAATTCAATGATTCTTTCAGGTAAAGCTCTTCGGACTGCAATTGCGCTAACCGCCCTGTTGTTTGGCGTCTGCGGCTATGTTTTCAGCAGGCAGGCGAACACTGCAAACGCGAACCGCGTCTCCGCCGAAGCTGGACAACCTGATTCCGCCAAGCCTGGCACATTCGTGGAGTGGCTGACGGCGGAGCGCGCGCTGAAATTCCAGCACCTGTCCGTTGCGGACGGACTTTCGCAAAACACTGTGTTGTGCGCCTTGCAAGACCGGCAGGGGTTTATGTGGTTTGGCACACAGGACGGGCTGAACCGCTACGACGGTTACGAATTCAGGATCTACCGGCACGCTGAATCACAACCCGGCTCGCTCCGCGATAACTATATCCTGTCTCTTTTTGAAGACCGCGCAGGCACACTTTGGGTGGGAACGAACAAGGGAGGATTGAATCGTTACGACCGGCAGACGGAACAATTCACTGCTTATGTCAGCAATCCCAATGACCCGGAAAGCCTGAGCCTGAACGCTGTCAACGCTATTGTGGAAGATCAATCTGGATTTCTGTGGGTCGCGACTGATGGACAAGGCCTAAACCGTTTTGATCCCCGAACAGGCAAATTCAAACGCTTCATCAACGATCCCGCGATTTATGAAAACCGGCGCTCAAACATTGTGAACGCTCTGTATCTTGATCGCAGCGGAGCGCTGTGGCTGGGGACTTCGTGGGGCTTGCAGAAGTTTGACTTGCAGACAAGCCAGGTAATTGAACGGTATAGCCACGATCCCAACAATCCCGCCAGCCTGAGCCATAACCGCGTTCAAACGATTTGCGAAGACCGCGACGGCGCGCTGTGGGTAGGAACGGCGGCGGGGCTTCATCGCCTGGCCAACGGTCAATTGACCCGCTTTGTGCACGATCCTGCCAATCCTGACAGCCTGGCCAGTCATGACATCAAAATTGCGCTGCTGGATCGGCGCGGCCAATTGTGGCTGGGGACAAACCGGGGAGTGGAGCGGTACGAAGCGACGACAGAACGCTTTGTGCATCAGCCTGCCGATTCCGAAAACCCGTATGGATTGAGTGGCAATCCTGTCCACGCACTTTGCGAAGATCGGTCCGGGTCGCTCTGGCTCGGGGAACAAGATCTTGGGTTGAAACGCTTTGATGCCCAGGCCAAACCATTCATTAATTTCACGCGGAAGTCGCAAGACAAGCACAGTCTCAGCCATAAAAATGTACTGAGCTTTTTTGAAGACCAGGACGGCAATCTGTTGGTCAGCACGCAGGGCGGCGTGGACCAGTTTGATTCGCGCACCGGGCAATTCACTCCTTGGAGTTGGCCGCAGCCAGCAGCCATGGGACCAGCCCGGCCACGCGCCCGCTTTATCAAAGAAGACGGCGCAGGACGGCTTTGGCTGAACAGCGACGGGATTCTCACGCGGCTGGAACGTTTGCCGGGTGGCGTTCTGCGCGCCAAATATTTTCCAGCCAAGCGCGGAGTATCGGTCTTTCACATTACGCGCGACGGCATGATCTGGCTTGGCTCGCACGGAAATGGATTGTGGCGCTTTGATCCGGCCACGGAACAATTCACGACGTTTCTCCACGAACCGCAGAATCCGCACAGCCTGAGCAACAATTTGATTTATGCCATTCAGGAAGACCATGCAGGCTTTCTGTGGATTGGCACGGATCAGGGATTGAATCGCCTTGATCGCGCGACGGGCCAGTTCACACGCTTTCTTTACGATCCGCAAAATCCCGCCAGTCTGAGCTACAACCTGATCTGGACTCTCTTTGAAGATCGCGCGGGCCGCCTGTGGATTGGCACTGGCGGCGGGTTGAACCAATACGATCCCGTGTCAGAAGGCTTTCAGCGCCTGACGGAAAAAGATGGGCTGACCAATCACAACGTAACCAGCATTCTGCAAGATGCGCGCGGGAAACTGTGGCTGGGGACAATCAAAGGCGTGACGCGCTTTGATCCGGCGACCCGCGCGGTGCGGAATTTCGATATGACTGATGGGCTTTTTGGCAACGAGATCACCCCGAACATTGGCTTCCAGAATCGTGCGGGAGTGATGTTCTTCGGGGGGCCTGAAGGCTTCAGCGCCTTTCGCCCCGAACAAATGGAAGATGATCCGACGCCACCGCCCATCGTCCTGACTTCCTGTCAGCGGTATAACACGGGCATTGCCGAAGGCAGCGCGTTGGTTGAACCTGGCATTTCCGCGCTCTCCGCGATTGAATTTACCTACAAGGACAACATTCTGACCTTTGGATTCGCCGCGCTCAGCTTTCGTCATCCCGAAAAAAATCAGTATACCTATCAACTGGAAGGATACAGCGACCGCTGGATTCAATTGGGCACAAAACGCGATGTGACATTTACCAACCTGGACGCAGGCGATTACACGCTTCACGTGCGCGGGGCAAATGCCGACGGAATCTGGAACTTGACTGGCGCCAGTTTGCAGATCCGCATTCATCCGCCGTTCTGGCGACGCTGGTGGTTTGTCAGTTTGGAACTGCTGGCGATTGTCGGGCTGGCCTGGGTCGCGTATCGCTATCGCGTCGCTGCCCTGCAACGCCGGAATGCGCTGCAACAGGCCTTCGCGCGTCAGTTGATCGAATCGCAGGAAGCTGAGCGCAAACGCATCGCCTCTGAATTGCACGATGGGCTGGGACAAAACCTGCTGGTCATCAAAAACCGCGCGCTGTTCGGTCTGTTGCAGCCGGACGATGCCCCGCGCTCGGCTGCACAACTAGCGGATATTTCCTCCACGGTTTCGCAGACGCTCGACGAAGTGCGTCAGATCGCGGCCAATCTGCATCCTTACCAACTGGACCGGTTGGGCCTGACCAAGGCGCTGACGGCGATGATCCGCAAAGTTGGCGAAGCCGCGCAATTGGATATTGCTCTGATGCTGGATAATGTGGACTCTGCACTGGACGCGGCGGGCCAGATCAATATCTACAGGATCGTGCAGGAAGGTTTGAACAACATCGTCAAACACGCTGCCGCCACCGAAGTCAGCGTGCAACTGCAACACGCGCCACAAAGTCTGACCCTGACAATTCGCGACAATGGACGTGGCTTTGTGCCAGCCGCCCTTCAAAACGCCAGCGACGGAAAAAGCAGTTTTGGATTGACCGGATTGGCCGAACGCGCGCGGCTGCTGGGAGGCACACTGAATATTGACTCCGCGCCTGGTGCAGGCACGATGATTAAGCTGACGATTCCGTTACTCCAATAGCTTCAGACCAAAGACGAGCAATTTTCCATTTACCAATTGTCATTTCTCATTGAGTCAGCGCAGGATACGCAATGACAAATAAAAAATGACAATTGGTAAATGGAAAATGAAATCATCTCGTAGCGTGTGCAATCACATCTTTCACGACTGAGAAATTCTGCCCAATGACCACGTTGATTCGCTTGCTAATTGCCGACGACCATCCATTGTTGCGCGCTGGATTGCGTCAAGTCATCGAAACCGACGCGCGGCTGCAAATTGTCGCCGAAGCCGAGGACGGTGCGACCGCGTTGGAACGGTTGATAGAAACTCAGCCCGACGTGGCTGTGCTGGACATTGAAATGCCGCAACTGACAGGCTTTGCCTTGCTGCGCGAAATGCGCGCCAAACGACTTCCAACCGCCGTCGTTTTCCTGACGATGTACCGCGACGAAGAAATGTTCAACGAAGCCTTGGACCTGGGCGCGCTTGGCTACGTGCTGAAAGACAGCGCTACCACCGATATCGTTGGCGCAATCCGCGCCGCCGCCGCCGGACAACCGTATATCAGCCCGGTAATTTCCGGCTTTTTGTTCAACCGTGCGACACGCAAGAACACACTCGCCAAGCAACTTCCCGGCCTGAATGATCTGACACCCACCGAACGGCGTGTGCTAAAACTGATTGCCGAAAACAATACCAGCAAGGAAATCGCCGCCGAATTGTTCATCAGTTACCGCACAGTCGAAAATCACCGCGCCAACATTTGCCAGAAATTGAATCTGAAAGGCAGCCATTCCCTGCTCAAATTCGCTTTTGATCACAAGTCCGAAATTTAGCGCGCATCTTTCTTCAACTGCTTTTCTAACAACACGCCTAAGTGGAAACACCTAGAAAAATGAGTGTTTACACTCAGCCATTTTGTGAGGGTTCCTCTATACCCGACACGCCTGCTAACGCGTAATTTCCGCGACTGTCAGACATCTCCTACAACAAAGGATTTTGCCGGAAATGCCGAGCGTTTTGCTGGTCGAAGATCACCCAATAATGCGTGCCACCTTGCGAATGTGGCTGGCCGATGTAGCCGAACCAATCGTCGAATGCGTCAACGGTTCGGAAGTCTGCGCCAGTTATGCCGCCCATCACCCCGACTGGGTGTTGATGGATATTGATTTGCCCGGACAGGACGGCATTGCGGCGACGCGCGAATTGCTTGCGGCAGAACCGGCGGCGCGCGTGCTGATCGTGACCAGCTATGACGATGGCGAATTACGGCGGGCAGCGCAGGCAGCAGGCGCATGCGGCTACGTGTTGAAAGAAAACCTCTGGGAAGTGCGGCAGTGGTTGGCTCC
>CAZXHW010000329.1:0-8378 GCA_964639915.1 uncultured Heliomicrobium sp. | reverse complement strand
GCTGGCTGCGCCGTTGCGCCGGGCGGTCGAGCACTATCTGAAAAAGCTTTTTACCACCGAAGTGGGCTTATATCGTGACTTGGTTGCTCAGGTCGGAGCCGCCGCTTCCAGTTACGGCGAACTGGCGCACTTCGTCGAATTTGCCGAACGCCGTTTGCGCGAAGCTCTGGAACTGAACGAAGTCAAAATCATTCCTGCTAATCAGGCAAACTTCGCCGAAGCGGAAGCTTGCCGAGCAGCCGAAGTTGGGCAGTTAACGGAAATCGAACAGATGCCGCTGCTGGAACCGCTGCACGCGCTGGCGTGTTATCCGCTGTGGCGCGAAGGGCGCGTGGTTGGGTTATTGATTGTTCGCGGGAATGCGCAATTGCTGACTTCGGAAAAGCGCGAAGTGCTGGCTGTGCTGGCGGGGCACATTGCCGTTGCGGTTGAAAACTGCCAGTTGCTGGAAGACAAGGTGAAACTGGAACGCGAACTGGCCGAACGCGAACGGTTGGCAAGCTTGGGGCAGATGGCGGCAACGGTCGCCCACGAAGTCAAAAATCCGCTGTCTGCGATCAAATCAATCACGCAGGTAATGCGTGAAGATGAAACCGTCAGCCGCGAATATGGGCGCGATCTGGATTTGATCACTGGCGAAGTGGATCGTTTGAACCGTAGCGTTTCGCAGTTGCTCAGCTTTTCGCGTCCGAGTGCTGTCGCCGCCACGACTGCCAGTTTGACGGAAATTGTCGAAACGGTTTTGACCTTGACGCGCGCGGAAGCCGAGCAGCGATTGGTGAAAGTCAGTGTTGATTTGAAAAGCAATCCGCAATTCGATGGCGAGCGAACTTCGGCGTTGAAAGAAGTGTTGTTGAACCTGACGCTGAATGCGATTCAGGCCATCAATATCGAGGGCAATGTGAAAATCGAAAGCGAAGCTTCCGGCGACAAGCTGCAAGTCGCCGTAACCGATAACGGCGAAGGCATTCCCGCTGACAAGCAGGAAAAAATCTTCGAACCGTTTTTCACCACCAAACAGCGTGGGACTGGTTTGGGCTTGGCGATTGTCGCCCGGCGGGTGCGTGAACTCGGCGGCGAAGTTTTCATTGTCAGTCCGAATGGCGACAACCGTGGCACAAAGTTTGTTATAACCTTGCCCTTGTCATGATTTTCAAGCGAGGTTGTTTATGTCTGAAGCAAAAATTTTGATCGTTGATGACGAAGAAGCGGCGCGTTATGGAATGTCGCGCGCTCTGAAAAATTATTCCGTTTCTGAAGCCGGAAGCGTCGCCGAAGCGCGAAAAGCAATCGCCGCCGCTCGGCCTGACTTGATGCTGCTCGATATCAACTTGCCAGGCATCAGCGGCTTGGATTACCTGCGCGAACTCAATGCGACCGAAGACGCTCCGCCCGTGGTGATGATTACGGCGCACGGCAACGAGCGCACTGCCGTCGAAGCTATCAAAGCCGGCGCGTACGATTACCTAGCCAAACCCTTTGAAGTGGATGAGTTACGGTTGGTCGTCAAAAATGCTCTGGAAGCCGCAGGGCTGCGGCAGGAAAACCAGCGGCTGAAAGCCGAACTGAAAGCTGCACGTGGTGTAGGCGATTTGCTGGGAACTAGCGATGCGATGCGGCGCATTTACGATTTGATTCAGAAAATTTCCGCAACGGATGTAACCGTGCTGATCCACGGGGAATCGGGAACCGGCAAAGAGCTTGTCGCCCGCGCCATTCACGAACAAAGCGCCCATCGTCGCGGCGGAGAATTCGTAGCAATGAACTGCGCTGCCTTGCCCAGCGAATTGATCGAATCGGAACTGTTCGGCCACGAACGCGGGGCATTCACGGGGGCCGCCGCGCAGCGCAAAGGCAAGTTTGAACTGGCCAACGGCGGAACCATTTTTCTGGACGAAATCGGCGATATGAGTTTGAACACGCAAGCCAAGCTGCTGCGCGTGCTGGAAGAACGGAAAGTCGAACGGCTGGGCGGTTCGACTTCAACTCCCGTGGATGTTCGCGTCATCAGCGCCACCAACCGCGATCTGTCGAAAGCCGTTGCCGAAGACAAATTCCGCGCTGATTTGTATTACCGCTTGCGCGTTGTACAGATGGACTTGCCGCCACTTCGCAATCGCCGCGAAGACATTCCGATGCTGGCCGAAAGCTTTTTGCAAACCTACGCCAAACGCTACGGATTGAAATGCACGGAAGTCAGCGCCGAGGCGATGAAACGGCTGGTCGCATTTGACTGGCCGGGAAACGTCCGCGAGCTTCGAAATGCGATTGAACGCAGTGTCGTGCTGGCCGACGGCAAATCGCTGAAAGCCGAAGACTTGCCAGCCGAAATCTGCGCCAAACCTGAAGCGTCCAAAGCCGCCGTCGTTTTCGACCGATCCGCAGCCAACGCCGCCAGCGACAACTCCGATCCGCTTGAAATTCCTTTCCTGGACGATTTTCGCGAAGCCCGCCGCGAATTTGAGCGCGCCTACATTGAACGCTGCCTGATCGAAACCAATGGCAATGTCACCCGCGCCGCTGAAAAAGTCGGCATGCACCGCCAAAGCCTCCAACAAAAGCTGAAAGATTTGGGACTTACTCGCCGCTACGTGCTCAGCGACGAAGCGCAAGATTCCGATGACGAGTGAAAGATTGTCCTGACAGCGATGGGTACGCATCGCTTCCAGCGTGCGGACTCGGCGATCGCCTATTCCTTTTGAATGCACTTTTTGCAAGGCTCGCAGGCTGGAAGCAATGCGTACCCAGCCTCTGGCATCGCCATTGCACTAGTCAATTCCGCAACCGTTGAGACTTGAAATCTTGCGTTGAGCCGTCGTTGCTTCGGTTAACGTATGGCTACCACAGTGGCGACGGCTCGGCGCAAGTCTTTTTCAAAACTGCCAACTTCACTCGGAGGCTTTATGCCCAACCTGTTTTACGCCTTTTTTCCAAACTCAATTCTTCTTTGCGGCATGGGAGCGATCTGTGCTTCGGTCGAAATGCTGATCTTCGTTTTGGCGGCAGGCGGTTTGTTTGTCATGGGATTCCTTGCGGCTGTGGCCTTTGTTTTATTGCGATGTCTTCGATCACAAGATTCCAAACCTCTTTCAATCTTGGCGACGCGCACTGAGAGATAGCGAGGTCTTATGAAATTTATAGTTACTTGCCTTTGCTGGGTTTTGATCCTGACTTCGCCCGGAGTTCTGGCGCAGCAAACCACTCTGCCAAACCAGTCCTGGGACACATTAAAACAAACGCTGGCTACCGGAAGAGTGATGGTCGAAAAGAAAACTGGGAAGAAGTTTAGCGGACGCTTTAACAGCATTTCTGACACCGAACTGGTGATCGAACGCAAAGGAAAGCCGGAAACGTTCAGCCGCGATGAGGTGAAAACCGTCTGGACAGTCGTTCCGCCCAGTCGCACGAAGCAGACCGTGTTTGGTGCTGCCGGGCTGGCAGGCGGCTTGTTCGCAGGAATTTTCATTGCGGTCGGTCTTGGCTTCAAACAGTGCGGCGGCAGTTGCGCCGACGAAGGAACTGGGGTTGTGGCCGCGCTGATTGGCTTGCCGGTGGCGGGCGTGTTCGCTGGGCGAGCGTTAGCAGGACAAGGCAAACGAACAGTGGTTTATTCCGCGCCGTAATTTAAGGAGGGAATGTGATGGGTGCGAAAATAGCAACCGGTTTTCTTGGCGTGATTGTAGGCGGGATTTTGGGCTTCTTCGGTGGAGTTGTCTGGTACGAGTTGGTCGAAGTTCCCAAGGCCACAACGATGGACCCGATGTATGCTCAAACTTATCTGTGCAGCGCAGGCAACGGCGCACCAATCTTTTTCGCAATGCTTGGCACATTAGTTGGTTCTGTCGTGTTTTCGGCTTGGCCGGTTTCTAAGCTTCCAGCGGAATGAAAGATGAAACAACGATTCGTACTGCCATTTTACTTAGCCTTATGTTGTTCATTCCTGCCGTTTTGGTCTTGGTTTGATCACTCTTCAAAGGCTGCTTCGGCTTCTTCGCGCCGCTTGGTACTGGTGCTCGACGGAGTGCCTTACGAAACGATTGCCGAGCTGAAGGCCGAAGGTCGCTTTTCTCGGTTTCATCAGCCAAGCCGGATGGTTTCGACGTTTCCTTCGCTGACAAATCCGGCGATGGTGGAAATTTTGCATCACGAAGATTCTCCGGGGTACGAAGATCATTTTTACGACCGTGAGCGCAATCGTTTGCTCGGCACGATTCAGGATCGGTTGCAGGGGCAGAAGTTCATTGCGGGAACGTTTCGCCAGACCTTTGATTATCACGCCGATGCTTTCAAAGGTGCGCTGGGGTATGTCGCCGCTCCGATTGGAACGGCGACGCTGGCGCAGATTGATTTGATGGAGCTTCGTCAGGCGTTTCGGGAATCTGATGCTCCGTTGTTTGTTGGCTACATAGGCGAAACTGATTCGCTGGCGCATCTGGGCGGAAAAGAGCATTTGAAAGCCTTCTTGCAAACCGTGGATCGAACGATGGAAGAGTTGATTGCCGAAGCCGTAGCAGGCGGGGGACATCTGGAAGTCGAAATGTTTTCGGATCACGGCAATCGTTACGACAGTTACAAGAACGTCAAACTGAACGATGCGCTGAAGCAGTCTGGATTTGTCACGGAAAAGACCATCAAGGATGAACACAGCGTTGTGTTGCCGAAACATGGTCTGGTGGGTTCTTCGATGATGTTCACGCAGCCGCAAAACCGCGCCCGCGTTGCCGAAGTTGGTGCGGCCACCGAAGGCGTAGATTTCGCCGTCTACCAATCCAATGAAAACACGAGTGAGCTGATTAGCCGACGCGGACGCGCTCGTGTTTTGAGAGAAGGCGAAAGGTTCAAATACGAAGACGCTGGCGGCGATCCGTTGAAACTGGCCGCGATCCTCGAAGCGATGAAAGCCAATGGAACGTTGGACGACAGCGGTTTTGCTTCCGCCGACGATTGGTTTCAGGCGACACGCGAACACAGCTATGTTGATCCACTGCGGCGGCTGTTTGACGGATTCACCAAACACGTCAAAACACGAGCCGACGTGATTGTCAGTTACGAAGACGGATATTTGCTCGGAAGCCCTATGCTGACGTACCTGGCCGAAATGCGAGCGACGCACGGCAGTTTGTTGAAAGGCGAAACCGAAGGCTTCGCGATGTCCACGCGGCAAGAGCTTGCGCCATCCGTTCGCGGCCACGAACTCAATCGGCTCTTCACACTGGATCAGCGACGAAAAGTCCTCAGCCATTTCAGCGGCAACGGCCATTGCCAGCTTGGCCCAGCGCTGGCCGAGCAACTTGCTGGAAAATAAAAAACATTTCTTTTGAGACTTCTCGCCCGGTTTTCCCGCTTACGAAATTGAGAGCGGCAAATTTGCTGTTCTCAATTTCAATGCATTTAGTAAGTGCCCCAACGAACCGTTTGCCAACCTATGAGGAGAACGTCATGAAAAAGCTGATTCACCATTTCACCCTGATCAAATTGATTGTTGTTGCTGGATTATTGCTGGCTTGCAGTGCTTCGGCTGCGCTGGCGCAGTCAGCAGAAAATTCCTATTTGGTGCGAGTGGAAATTGTCGGAGTTCCTGGCGAAGGCGCAGGCGGTTCTATTGAAGCAACTCAGTTCAGCTCCAGCCTAAGTGCGGAATTGGGTAGCGCGACTGGCGCGCAGGTAGGCAAAGCCAAGTTTGCGCCGATTATTATCACCAAGGGAATTGATATGGCTACGCCGAAACTACAGTCATTTTGCGCGACAGGGCAGCGTTTGTCACACGTCCAGATCAGCGTGATTCGCGTCAATCCGTTGCAACGGAATGCAGAACAAGTCTTTTACCGGATTGTGCTGGATGACGTGCAGATAAGCTCCGTTGTTGCTCGGTTCCCGAAAAGCACTGATCCAAAAAGCCTGCTGGATTCCGGCGAGCCGCTTGAAGAAGTCGCGTTCACCTATTCGCGAATCAACTGGATTTACACGCTGCCGAATGGCTCTACAGTGAAAGAAGGGTTCGATCTGAGAATGAACAGGGAGCTCTGAACTGGTGAGATTGCCCACCTGAGTGAAAACGAGTGATTCTCGTTTTCACTCATTTTCTGTTTTTAGCCATGCCTTCCGGGCTTTCCGCGTAACGATCCTGCCTGTGCAGGTTTACCTCAAGCATTCGCAGAATTGCACCTCCTGCCCAAAGCGCTCCTTCAAAAACATGCCGAAGAAAAATCCATTTCGTGAAGGGTTGGGCCGCTGAACGTCGCATTGATGGGTGAGAAGGGAAGTTGCAAACCAGAAACCCAGAGGGAGGAGAGTTATGTTTACCAAACAAGCGACGAAGCATTCAGCAGTGATCAAAGGCATCGCAGCCTTGGTATTGATTTTGGCCGTGGGCAATGGCGTTCAAACGTTTTCCGCCGCGAAAGTTTTGACCGTCAACAGTTCAACGTACACCGTTGGAGAGCAAACCGTTTATGTCGTTAAAGGAGCGCCAGCGAATACCGCAATTCTTTGGTCGTCCTGGAAAGACGGCGTCTCAACAGGCGAAGTGGATACCAGTTACGGCCAGCGGACGGATTCATTCGGCAACTGGATGGCAGTTGCAGGAGCCTGGCCGGAAAATCTGATTGGATCGTGGAAAAAACAGGCGCGAATTGGCAAACAGGTTTACACAGTGACGTTTCAGGTAATGCCTCGGCCGTTGTCCGATTTTGCCAGCAAGTTCGGCCAGTATTTCTGGACGCCGCCGCAAGGTTCGCCCGTGACAATGGATTACGCTGCCGACCGCATCAGCGAGTTGGGCGGACGAACCATGCACCTGGCGTTTTTCACAGGCTGCAACCCGCAACAAACCTTGTTGCAGCGCGCGATGATGCCCGAAGCCATGCGCGCTTTGGGCCACGCGAACATCAAATCTTATGTGTTGACCACCTACGGCGCTTCGGCCTGCGGCAGAACGTTCTTTGATCCAAACCTTTACCCGTCTATCGCTCCATCCATCGAACAAGAGTTCAAGGAATTCACGTTGCATCTGTATCAGGCGTATGCCGGAAGCGGAAAGAGATTCGTGATTTCAACCTGGGAAGGCGACAACGTTCTGCATTGTGGCAGCGCTTACCTGTACGCCAGAAACGCGCGCATCGCGCCCGGCCCGGATGGCGTTCCGCGCGACGCATACGGTGGCCCGATGCCCGTAGATACTGAAGATCGCAGAGGCCGTTCGATCCCGTACCGAAATTATTGCGACAGTGTTTACCCGCAGTTGGGCATTGATAATGTGGACGCTGCGCACGAAGGATATCGGCTGTGGCTGGAAGCTCGCCAGCGCGGCATCCGCCAGGGCCGCGATGAAGCGGCAGCTTTGGGACTGACAGGCGTGGAGGTTTATCACGCGCCTGAAATCAATGCCGTCAATATGCTGGACAATCCGCTGGATGCGAATGGTCAGCCACTAACGGAAAATGGCCAACCGTTGCGACTGAAAAGCATTCTGCGCGATGTGCTGCCGAAACTTCAGACCGGACTCGATTTCGTCTCTTATTCGGCGTATGAAACGACGAATTTGAAATCGGTGGATGAAAACAACGAATCGTTGCGAAACCGCGTGGTCAAAGATTTGGACACCATCCGGCAAGTGATTGGAACGCGCAACATCATCATTGGCGAATTCGGTTACGAGCGGAAAACTCAGTTGAATCCATTTGGGCTGACGGACGACCAGGTGATTCAGCGCACCGAAGTCGTGATGGATGCAGCTTTGGATTGGGGCGTTGCGGCGGTCTTCACCTGGCAGATGTTCGACGATTGCTGGGGAACATTCGATTCGCGCGGTAATTTGCTGCCCTTGGGGCATTATGTCAGGGATCGTTACGGTCGCCGCTGAGTATTTCAGCAAGCCAATTCAAAAACTGCGGGCTGGCAGCAATAAGGTTGTCAGCCCGCAGTATTTGTTTAGAGGTGAGTTCTCCCCTCAACGTTTTAACTGAGATTCGCATCGCGCCAATGCTTGAGCAGCGGCTTCGCGCCGTGTGGTGTTGAAGGCGCTGGTCACAGCAAACTTTGGCCATTGATCCCATTGCTGCAAGCTTTTTTGATACCAATCGCAGGCTTGTTTCTGATTGGTGCTGCGTTCAACCGGCAGTTTGGCGCGGCGGGCTAAGGCTTCGTAATACTGGCCAAAACGTTTATCGCAATCTGCCAATCGCCACAGGGAAACGGCATCGTCCGGTTTTTTGGCTTTGTCAGCTTCTGCAAAAGTCAGCGCCCGTCGCAAAGCGGTCAGAGCACCGTCAAAATCACCTTGCGCTTGCAGCACTTCAGCCAGGATTTGCTGCAATTCGTAATCGCGCACTTTAACGCTGAAATCATCGGGCTGTTCGGCAACCAGCGTTTGCCAAACC
>CAZXHW010000328.1:0-8378 GCA_964639915.1 uncultured Heliomicrobium sp. | reverse complement strand
GTCAATCTGATCGGCACGTTCAACGTCATTCGGCTGGCTGCGGCGCAGATGAATTCGCAAGAGCCGAGCGCTTCCGGTGAGCGTGGCGTGATCGTCAACACGGCTTCGATTGCTGCCTTCGACGGGCAAATTGGGCAAGCAGCGTATTCGGCGTCGAAAGGCGGCATCGTCGGAATGACACTGCCGATAGCGCGCGATCTGGCACGAAGCGGAATTCGCATTGTGACCATTGCGCCAGGACTCTTTGATACGCCGCTGCTGGCTGGTTTACCGGAAGACGTCAAGAAAGTTCTGGGTTCACAAGTTCCTTTTCCTTCTCGTTTGGGTAATCCAGCGGAATATGCTGCGCTGGCCAAACACATCATCGAAAACGAAATGCTCAACGGCGAAGTCATTCGCCTGGATGGCGCGCTACGTATGCCGCCGAAGTAAAGAATTTTCGACAGAATTCACTGGATATAGCAGGATTTTTCCTGCGGACACTTTTCTATTCCAAATGGAGACAAGACACGTGAATAAACTCTTCAAGTTTTTCGCCCTTACCACAATGCTTATGATTGCTTCAATCATTGCTTCTGCTCAAACCCCAGCGCAACCGACCATTGCGCCAAGCCCATCGCTGGCAAAAGACAGCAAGTGTTACGAGCTTCGCACTTATTACGCCGCACCAGGCAAGCTGGAAGAACTGCACAAACGATTCCGCGATCACACGATGAAGCTTTTCAAAAAACATGGCATGAAGGTTGTTGGCTTTTGGGGACCGACCGATAAGGAAAAGGGTTCGGAAAATACTCTGGTTTACGTGATGGAATTTCCCAGCCGTGAGGCGCGCGACAAGGCTTGGAAAGAATTCGGAGCTGATCCCGACTGGCAAAAAGCTCGCGCCGAAAGCGAAAAGAACGGCAAGTTGACCGACAAGGTTGATTCCGTGATTTTGGGCGCAACCGACTATTCACCGATCAAATAGAGGGTTCAGTGATCGTCAGATTCCTTTTTGCAGCACTGTTGATTGCGGCTTCTGTGGTTCCGGCGTTGCGGAATGCACAGGAGCCGCAGTCCCCTTCCAAGCCAACTACGTTTGCTGAAATCCCGTCATCGAGAAGCGGCATCACATGGACGCACGACAACGGCCGTTCTGATTCTCGCCATTTGCCGGAAACTTGTGGCGGTGGCGGATTGTTTTTCGACTTCGACAACGACGGCTGGCTGGATGTGTATCTGGTCAACAGCGGGCCTTCGGATTTTTACTCGCCGAAAACGCCGATCCGCAACGCGCTTTACCGCAACAATCACGATGGCACGTTTACAGACGTGACTGAAAAAGCCGGAGTCGCTTGCGGCCAGATGGGGCATTTCGGAATGGGGGCGGCAGCGGCGGATTTCGACGGCGACGGTTGGCAAGATTTGTACGTCACGAATTACGGCAAGAACGTGCTGTTTCGCAATAAAGGCAATGGAACGTTTGCCGATGTGACAGACGATGCCGGAGTCGGCGCGCCGAACTGGTCAACTTGTGCGACTTGGTTTGACTACGACAACGATGGAAAGCTGGACCTGTTCGTTTCCAGCTTCGTGCAATACAGCGCATCGGGCAGCGTCTTTTGCGGAGACAACAAACAAGGCCGTCGCTATTACTGCATCCCGCGTGTGTTCAAACCTCGCCCAAGTTTCCTGTTTCACAACGAAGGCAACGGGAAATTCAGCGATGTCAGCAAAGCATCGGGCATTACCAATTCGCTCGGCAAATCCTTTGGCGCCATTGCCACGGATTTGAACAACGATGGATTGATGGATTTGTTTGTCGCCAACGATACGGTTGCCAACTTTCTGTTCGTCAACAAAGGCGGCGGCAAATTCGAAGAAATCGGTTTGGCCTCCGGCGTGGGTTATAGCGATGCGGGCAGCCCGCGTTCTGGAATGGGTGTGGACGCTGCGGATTTTGACGGGGACGGCTGGCAGGATTTGTTTGTCGCCAACATTGACCAGGAATTGTTCAGCCTTTATCACAATGAAAAGGACCTGACTTTCACGGATCAAGCTGGTGAAATCGGCCAGGCCACTCGATTGTTGAGCGGTTGGGGATTGAAGTTTTTTGATTACGACAACGACGGTGACCCCGACCTGTTTCTGGCCAATGGCCATCCGGACGATATGGTCGAAACGCAGGCTTCGCGTGTGAAATACAAAGAGCCGCTGGTGCTGTTCGAAAACATCAACGGCAAATATAAAAACGTCAGCGCGCAATCGGGCGATGTTTTCAAAAAGGATTTTCCCGCGCGTGGCGCTTCGTTTGGCGATTTCGACAACGATGGGTTGATTGACATACTTGTCGTCAATAACGGCGATGCTCCAGTGCTGATTCGCAATCAAGGCGGCAGCCAGAACAACTGGATTGGGTTGAATCTGGTTTCTGCCAAAGGCGGCAGCAACCCTGGCGCAGTTGGGGCGATCATCACCTGGACGGCTGGGAGTGTGAAAAGGACTCGGCTGAAAACAAGCGGTGGCAGTTATCTAGCTTCGCATGATCCGCGCGAAGTTCTGGGTATCGGCAAAGCCGCAAAGATAGACAGCATTGAAATCAAATGGCCGAGCGGCAAAGTGGATAAGCTGGCGAATCCGCCGATCAATCAATACATGAAAGTCGTCGAAGGCGAAAACGCGGTGAAGAAGTAGACTGGGTACGCGATGCCTCCGGCTCGCCGTCTTGTTGATTCGCCCCTTTCGTTTTTATCGTGTCTCTTATCACGCCCGCACGCTGGAAGCGATGCGTACCAAATTTATGAACGGAGCAGAAAGCTTAATCAGTACTTTGGTTGGCGCAAGCGTAAACGTCTGTTTCGCCAATCCGGGCACGACCGAAATGCCAATGGTGCAGGCGCTGGATTCTGTGCCGGGAATGCGCGCCGTGCTGTGTTTGTTTGAAGGCGTGGCGACCGGTGCAGCCGATGGCTACGCACGGATGACGGGCAAGCCTGGCTTGACCTTGCTGCATTTGGGGCCGGGCTTTGCGAACGGAATCGCTTATCTGCACGACGCCAAACGCGCGCGTTCGCCGATTGTGAATCTGATTGGCGACCACGCTTCATGGCATTTGCCAGCGGATGCGCCGCTGACCAGCGACATTGTTTCGCTGGCGAATCCGGTTTCCAACTGGGTTCGCCGCAGCAACTCCGCCGAAGAAATCGCTGGTGATGCTGCCGAAGCAGTCGCCGTCGCTTCAGTCAAACCGGGAAGTATCGCCACGCTGATTCTTCCGCACGACGCGCAACTGGAAGCGGCAAGTGGCGCAGTTGCCGTCAACGCGATTCTTGAACCCCCAGCCGTTAATGATGAAGCGATTAAGCTGGCTGCGGAAACTTTACGTGGAGAATCGTCCGCGTTGTTTTTGGGCGCATACGCTTTGCGGGAGCGTGGGTTGAAAGCGGTGGCTCGAATTGTCGCAGCGACTGGCTGCAAGCTGATCTGCGAAAGTTTTCCTGCCAGATGGGAACGCGGTGCTGGAACTCCTGTCATCGAACGACTGCCGTACTTTCCTGAAATGGCGATTGCCGCGCTCGCTCCGTATAAATCCATCGTGCTGGCCGGAGCGCGTTCGCCGGTTTCGTTTTTCGGCTACCCGGGTGTGCCCAGTTATTTTATTTCGCCAGAGCAAAATACCGTCACGATGGCTACGCCGATTGAAGATGTCGAATCGGCGCTGGAAGGGTTAGCCGATTCGCTGAACGCGCCAAGCGAAGTTTCGGCGAACTCGACTTTGCAAATTCCGGCACTCCCAACTGGCAAGCTGACGCCGGAAACCTTGTCTGCGACGGTCGCTGCATTGTTGCCGGAAAACTGCATCGTGATGGATGAAAGCAACACCAGCATGGGGCCATTCACCAAGCTGGCTCAATCGGCGAAACCACACACATCGTTGTATCAGCCAGGCGGAGCAATCGGGTTGGGATTTCCTTGCTCGACCGGAGCCGCCGTCGCCTGTCCAGACCGCACAGTTATCAATCTGCAAGCCGACGGCAGCGGAATGTATACGCTTCAAGCTTTGTGGACTCAGGCGCGTGAAGGCTTGAACGTCAAAACAATTGTGCTGAACAACCAGAGCTATCGAATTTTGGGAATCGAATTGATGCGCGCCGGAGTGAAAGAATTCAGCCCATTGGCCAAAAGCTTGATTGGACTCAACAATCCCACGATTGATTGGGTCAGCGTCTCAAAGGGCTTGGGCGTTCCGGCTGTGCGCGTTGAATCGGCAGAAGCTTTAGCAAAAGAATTGAGCCGAGCTTTGGCCGAACCTGGGCCGCAATTGATCGAAGCCGTTTTATAACAATAGCTTTTACGCAGTAAGGACAGCTTCTACGCAAAGGCGCAAAGTTTGAAAGACGCAAGGTTGGTTTCAGCAAGCAGGCCGCTGAAATTTCCATGAGTTGTTTTCATAAAATTTGCTTTGCGCCTTTGCCACTTGGCGTCTTTGCGTTAAACCGATGATTCTGCGTAAGTCCTAAATTATTCAAGGAGCACCCGCAATGAATTTTGAATACTCCGACAAGGTCAAATACCTGCAAAAGAAACTCTCGGCCTTTATGGACGAGTACATCTATCCAAACGAAGCCACCTACTACGAACAGAACCACACGGGTGAGCGCTGGAAAGTCATCCAGATCATCGAAGACCTGAAGCCAAAAGCCAAAGCTGAAGGGTTGTGGAACCTGTTTTTGCCGGAAAGCGGGTTCGGCGCTGGATTGACCAATCTGGAATATGCTCCGCTGTGCGAAATTATGGGGCGCGTGCCGTGGTCGGCGGAAGTATTCAACTGCTCCGCGCCGGACACAGGCAACATGGAAGTCATTTCTCGGTACGGAAACGAAGAGCACCAAAAACAATGGCTGCGCCCGTTGCTGGATGGGGAAATTCGTTCTTGCTTTGCGATGACCGAACCGGAAGTCGCTTCGTCGGATGCCACCAACATTCAATCCAGCATCAAACGCGAAGGTGACGAATACGTCATCAACGGCCGCAAGTGGTGGACTTCGGGTGCTGGCGATCCGCGCTGCAAGATTGCGATCTTTATGGGTAAGACGGACACATCAGCTCCAACGCATAAACAGCAATCCATGATTCTGGTTCCGATGGATGCGCCAGGCGTGAAAATCCAGCGGATGCTGAATGTGTTTGGTTATGACGACGCGCCCCACGGTCACGCCGAAGTGGTGTTTGAGAACGTTCGTGTTCCGGCATCCAACATCCTGCTGGGCGAAGGCCGGGGCTTTGAAATTGCGCAAGGCAGGCTGGGACCCGGACGAATTCATCACTGCATGCGTTCAATCGGTTTTGCCGAACGTGCTTTGGAAGCCATGTGCCAGCGGGTCAAACATCGAGTGGCTTTTGGCAAAACTCTGGGCGAGCAGGGAACCATTCGTGCCGATATTGCCAATTCGCGCATAGAGATCGAACAAGCCCGACTGCTGACTTTGAAAGCGGCTTATATGATGGACACTGTGGGCAACAAAGCCGCGCGCGCGGAAATCGCTATGATCAAAGTTGTTGCGCCAAACATGGCTTTGCGCGTGATTGACCGCGCCTTACAAGCTCACGGTGGCGGAGGCGTCAGTCAGGATTTCTTTTTGGCCAATGGCTGGGCGCATCAACGAACCTTGAGGCTTGCAGACGGTCCGGACGAAGTTCACCGCGAATCCATTGCCAAATTAGAGTTGCGAAAAACGGAATGAGGCTTGGCAGGTGGGCCGCCTATTTTGCCGGGTGGCCCAATTCGTGGATGGTTATCAGCGTGATAAAGGTGGAGATGCCATTTTCAACCGCGACTTTCAGCAACGCCTGGTAATGTTTGGGCGGAGTCCCGTTTCCAACTTTTATCAACCGCTGGTTAAACTCAGCCAGAGATTGTTTTCCCGTCACATATTCCGCCGCCGCCGCAGTGCCTTCGCTGTGAAGGCCTGACAAAACCATTACAACATTCCGATTGGAAATATTTGGGGTAAGGGTGACAAGTGCATAATCTTCAATAAGTTTTCCGGATTGCGCGTCAAAGCTGGCGCGGTATTCCGCTTGCTCGCCGGGAAGAGGGTTCAGGTTTAAAACCGTCACCTGGTCTGTAAAAACGAACTCTTCTTTCGCGGGCAAGCTACTGGACCAGTTATTGACCCAGATGCTGCCCAACGCGATGATGTTGTGATTTTTCAAGTCTTCGGCGCTGACGGTCCGGCTTTGTTTTAGCGAAAAACTTTCCCCTACGCTTCGGAAAAGCTCTGTGATTCGATAAAGGCCAGTAGCTTCACCTATGCCTGTGTAAGTATCCGTGGTCAACGTCAGGCGTGGGTTGCTGATAATCCGAATGATGGATTTATTCGGCAACTCATCAAAAATCGAAGTGAGTTGTTCGGAGGAAACCGGAATTGTTCTTTTGACAATGGGGTCTGGATCCGCCGAATTCAGGAAGCGAAATACCGGCGGATTGCTCAATACTGCCAAGGTAGGGTCAGAGCTTTGCAAAAATGGCTGCCAGACAGGTTTGTATAGCTCAAGTGTGTTGCTCTTTTCTTCGGTTGCGTAAGCCACTTGCCGCCGTAAATCGAAATTCCAATAAAGAAGCCCGCCGATCGTCAAAAGTAAAATGCCTGCCACCGCATGAGGCCAAAAAGCCCACTCGTGTTTTCCGGTCAGTTTGTGGGAAGTTGTTGTGGCAGTTGGAAGGGCATCCGGTTCAATTTTTTGACCTTCGTCGCCGTTGAAAGTGAAGGATTGGGGGGTGACAGTGACAAAGCTGGGTTCATAGCAACCGACTGGAATTTCAATCCGAACATTATCGCCTGCCCCTTCTTTCTGATAATAACGATCCAGTTTTTCCCTGACACCATGCGCGCCAACACGGACAATTGGGTCAGTTGCCGGATTGTAGGAATTATCACGGTTAAACACTTCCCGGCCAATCAGGTATTCGTTTAGCTCTGCTCCTCGGCCAGCCAAATGAAATTCACAAATTAAGCTCAAAAATTTCTGTTTCATCGGGGCATTGGCAAAGTGTTTGCTTGCGAGGACGCGATCAATCGCCTGCTTCATTTCGTCTTGGCTGATGTTTGCCGATGGGTGGGGATTTACCAGCTTACCCGATTTTTGTTTTGCTTGGGTGCTCATAAGTTATTGATTGCATTACGTTATTAACCGGACTTGTAACCGTTACTAGCCGTAAGTCTGTTGACGGTGTGTTGGGGACGGAGTAAATAGCGATGCATCCACTGACGGCGGTATTATACCGAAAGTAATTAGTTTACCAAGTTTTGCTGGAAATAAGTCTGTTCTCGTTTACCGTAATTCGATCCTGAATTACGGCTTTGCTGATTCCATAAACCTCAATTTTAAGAAGTACGGTTTGAGGCTGTTCCTTTTAGACGCCCGACTACTGATGTGCTTTTAAGAAGTAATGTCTGTGGCCTGCTTTCCGATGGCCAAGTTTCCGGACAAGCCCAGTCTTTAGCGCACGCGAAGTTAGGACCTAATTTTTAGGAGGCTATCCAAATGCGAACCAAATCCCAGACAGTTCAAAGCCATTTTGGGCTATGGGCGCTCGCTGTTGTCGTTTCATTAACGCTTCTTTCACAAGCTTTGGCACAGAGCACGACAAGCGCGACGATACGCGGCACTGTCAAAGACCCAAATGGTGCGGTAGTTCCGAATGCGACTGTGACAATGACTTTTGTTGCAACGCAAACCGAACGATCAACCAAAACCAACAGTGATGGCGTTTATACATTTACCTCTTTGACGCCAGGCGTTTATACGATGACGGTTGAAGCGAGCAGCTTCAAAAAATCGGTCAAGACCGACATCAACCTCAGTCCCAATGAAACCAGAGGGGTTGATGTTGATATGACAATTGGCGCCGCTACCGAAAGCGTGACCATCACCGCTTCCGCAGCCGAAGAGATAAAGACTGAAACCGGCGAACGGTCAAACACCATCAAGGCCGCCCAAATCGAAAACCTTTCGATCATCAGCCGAAACAGTCTTGAGCTGTTGCGTATTCTTCCGGGCGTCGTTGCTCCGGACGCTTCCAGCTATCAGATTTCGGGATTTGGCGACGCTTCCGCATATTCGGTCAATGGACAGCGTGGACAGAATAACAACGTCAGCGTTGACGGTTCTCGCGTGATTGACATTGGTTGCAACTGCGGATCAATCGTCAGCTTGAATAATGACTTTGTTCAGGAAGTGACGGTACAGTCCAGCAACTTCGCTGCCGAACACGGCAACAGCGGCGTTCAGATCAGTGGCACTACCAAATCAGGCGGCAAAGAGTTTCATGGGTCGGTATACACCTACGTCCTACTTGAAGCCGTGGCAGCCAATGATCGTTTCCTAAATTACAT
>CAZXHW010000327.1:0-8381 GCA_964639915.1 uncultured Heliomicrobium sp. | reverse complement strand
GGCGGCTCGAACCTGTTCTTTGATAGTTTGCGGCTTTGGAAGAATATTGAGGCCCCTCAAGACATTTACGGCTTTACGCATTCACCGGAAACCGAAGGGCAATAAATTCTATTTTCTATTCCGGCAGATTCAGACGTTTTAACATCGCTTTGAATCGCGGGTCAGCGCGAAGTCCGTCATATTCGTAACCGGTTCCCACGTAACGCAGCAGTAGATCGCGGTTCATGTATGCCTGCTCTAGCAACCCCATTGCCTTGTTATGATCGCCAAGTGCCGAATAAACGGCTGCCAACAGGGCCGGGGAATTGTATCCACTCATTGCTTCGATTCGTGTCAGGAGAGCGCGGGACTCGTTTCGGTTTTCCGGTATATGAGCGTAAGTTGCTGCTAGATAGACAAGGGGCTGGCTGTATTTCTTTTCCCCACCGAGCAGGGCGACCGACTTCCTTAAATATTCGGCGGCCTCGTTGTAAAAACCCTTTCCGGCATAGACATATCCTAAAAAAAACGGCGGCACTTCATTGGCTGGTTCTACGGCTTGAGCTTCCTGCAGTGTTCTAAGCGCTTCGTCAAACTTTCTTGCCTGCGCAAGGATCATCCCTTTTTGAAGCAGCGCCAAACGCTGATTGATCGGATCACGAACTCTCTGCTGTTCCAGTGCGAGCAAGGCATCGTCCTGGCGTCCAATGACCGAAAGAAAGAACGCATAATAATTGCGCGCAAAGTCAAGGTTGGGGCTGAGGTCAATTGCCCGCAAGTATTCTCTTTCTGCGCCCGACCAGTCGAATTCATATTCCTTCATCATGGCCTGCAGGGCATGCGCCTTCGCAAAGTTAGGGCCTAATGCCAAGGCTCGGTCTATTGCATCTTTCGCCTTGGGCATCACCTCGTGCGGGTTGCCGCTGCCGTTTGCCCGAGCCAGGTAAATCCACCCGATTTCCGCATAAGCTGCGGCAAAATCCGGATCGAGCGAGACGGCTTGTTCAAAATATTCCAGCGCTTTGCCCCGAACGTCTTGCGGGCTGTTCAGTTCAACCAGCCCGTTGAGGTAATAACGATATGCTTCGGAGTTTTCGGTGTTGTTCTCGGCAAGGCGTTTGGATTGAGTCGGAGAGAGTTTCAACCGCAGTTTTTCGGAAGCGGCCTGTGCGATCTCTTGCTGAACACTGATGATATTGCCGGGTTTTCGTTGGTATTGGCCTCCGGTTATATGTCGGTCGTCGGTGGCATCAGTCAGGTCGAACCTGATCACAATCTCTTCGCCAATCTGCGCGACGCTACCGGTTAAAATGGCACGCACTCCCAATTGAGAAGCCACGCTGCGCACGTCCATATTTTCATCCCGAAACTTAAAGCTGGAATTGCGCGAGATCACCTTCAGTTGCGGTAACTCTGAAAGCCGATCAATCAAGCTCTGGCTGAGACCGTCAGAAAGATAGGTCAGTTCTTTGTTCCCGCTGAGGTTCCGGAATGGAAGAACCGCGATCGAATCAATTGCCACGTTGCTGGCAGGAGCGCCAAGAAACAGATATACGACAGCCGAGACAAGTGCCAAAAGAATCAGAACGCTGATCGCAAACCGGACTTTGTGGTTTTGCACCTGCCGAAACATCCCCGCCAAGCTAGACCTTGCTCCAAACGTCTTGGCTACGGGCGAATGATCCTGCCTATCGCCAAATGAAGCGCCGGACTCGCGTTCGGCGTCGAGTTCCAGCCGACGCTGAAATTGTTTTAGTTCAGCGGCTAATTCAGCCGATGTGGCGTAACGCTGTTCCCGGTCTTTGGCCAGCAGCTTGTTTAAGACGTGATTCAACTGCGCGGGAGGATTGGCCAAGAATTCAGTCAGTGGTGTTGGCTGGCGTTCCAGGATGGCGACGAAAATTTCCGGCATACTGTTGCCGTGAAATGGGCGACGGCCCGTCAGCATTTCATATAGCACTACGCCCAGGCTCCATTGATCACTGCGCCAATCCAGTTTTTCGCCACGTGTTTGTTCGGGCGACATGTAGCTTACTGTGCCCAAAATCACACCCGGCGCCGTGTTTTTCGAAAGCGTCTTTGCTTCAGAAAAGTTGTCGGAAGCTGCTTCGACCGGCTGAATTCGCGCCAAACCAAAATCCAGCACCTTAACGAATCCATCGTGCCGCACCATGACGTTTTCCGGCTTGATGTCCCGGTGAATGACGCCTGCGGCGTGGGCTGCGGCCAGCGCGTTGGCGATTTGATAAGCAATGTTCAGGGCTTCAAGCAGCGGAATGGGTCCTTGGCTGATGCGGCTGCGCAGCGTTTCGCCTTCAACGTATTCCTGTGCAATGTAATAGGTTGCGTCTGATTTTCCGATTTCATGAATCGTGACAATGTTCGGATGGTTGGTGGCACTGGCGGCTTTGGCCTCTGTTTCAAAGCGGCGTGAGCGTTCAGAGTCACCGGCAGGGTCACCGGCGAATTTGTCGGGCAACAGTTTCAGCGCGACCTTGCGACTCAGTTGGGTATCTTCCGCCAGCCAGACTTCGCCCATGCCGCCTGCGCCAAGTTGCGTGAGAATTTTGTAGCGGCTGATGATTTGCCCCGACAGCGAACTCTGTTGTTGCGCCAGCAGCGTGGCGGCCACGTTCAGGGCTGGTCGTGCGAGAAAATCTTTGTCCGCGCGATGCTGCGCCAGCATCTTTTCGATCACATCACGCAACTCGTCATCCGGCCCACAAGCCCGGAGCAAAAAGGCGCGTTGTTCTCCAGGCGCAAGTTCCAGCGCCTGATCGAAAAGGTCGCCAATTTGTTCATAGCGTTTAGGTGTCATTGGGCAGGTGTCATTGGGCAGGTGTCATTGGGCAGGGCTCAATTGCAGTTGCAACCATGACTGAGCAATACGCCAATCGCGGCTCACTGTGCCGAGAGAAACCTGTATTACCTCGGCAATTTCTTCCAGGCTTAACCCGCCGAAGAACCGTAATTCAATGACGCGGGCCTGGCGCGAATTTAGCTTTTCCAACTCGTTCAGCGCATCGTCCAACGCCACCAAGTCTGGATTATGCGGCCCAACGACATTGGCAGCCTCTGACAGCGAAACTTGAATTGCCTGCCCGCCGCCGCGTTTGATCGCCTGCTGTTCGCGCGCAAATTGGACCAGGATGTGGCGCATTAAGGTCGCCGATACACCAAAGAAATGCGCGCGGTCCTGCCACTCGACCTGTTTCCAATCAAGCAGTCGCACGAAGGCTTCGTTGACCAGCGCTGTCGTTTGCAGGATGTGGCCTTGCCGTTCGCCTTTGAGATAATCGTGAGCCAGCCGGTGCAATTCGCGATATACCAATGGCGTTAGTTGTTCAAGGGCGCTCTGGTCTCCCTGATTCCAGGCCACCAGTAATTGGGTGATCGTTGGGGGTGTCATGGTTCCGCCAGATTGTTGCGATGAGATGCTTGGCAGAATGTGCCAAGTGGCTGAAGGCTAACACAAAGCCGCAAGATCAGAAAATTCTCAAGCCGATGAAAAATATTTTTCAATCAGTTAACGATTTTGCCAACTTTTCCCCCCTTACCTAGTAGAGCAAGAAAGTCTTGCTTCGGCGGCGAAAACAAGCTGCCTCAACCATACAAGTTCCTCTCGGCTTGTTGCGCTGATGGAGTTGCTAACTGGCAGCAAGCAGTTTGCCTCGCCCTGATTGGCTTGGGTTTTGGGCAGGCTCACAACCAAATCACAATTTAGGAGACTCAGAAAATGAAAAAGTCCGTGTTATTAACGATGATGTTTGGGTTAATGATTGCCTTAACCGGTAGCGTTTCGGCTCAAAATAAGGGAAATGGCAGGGTTTTAACCGTCAACGACGATAATGTCCCCAAAAGCATTGAATTTTCCGTCAAGAATGGGGATGAAATCGTCGCCTCAATTGCAACCAGTAATGGGAATTATGGAATTCCAAAAGGCGCGACCTATTCTCGAATTGAAGTGAGACAACCTAACAAAATCATCTATTTGTATTATGCAGCAGATACGCCTGAACTTCAGGACATCATCAACAACAAACGAAGTGGTAGAACAACCAAAGTCAGCGGGGTTTGCACGAATTCAAAACCCCTCAAGGCAAACGACAAATTTACGATTCAATCCCAACCTGCAAAAGGTGGCGGGACAGACGTAACCTTTACTTTTGATGGCAAAGGCTGCTTCTCATTTATTGCAAAGTAGTCTGGCAATAATAACTTCAGCCTGAAATCAACGGACGATGGCAAGACAATAAGCGGCACGATGACATTATGAAAAAGAAGGGCCAGTCCACATAAAGGCAATTTGAAATAGTGGATTGTTTCTACTGCAGGAAGTTCGCAAAAGCGCCTGTCTCAACAGACGGGCGCTTTTGCATTTCTGGTTTTGTTCCAGCCGATTTTTTAGGCGACTTTCGGCTTTTCCAGCAAGCTTCAAACAGCCTGCCGCTTGGCTTCGGTTTGTCTTAATCTCGAAGCATCTTTGGCCGGCGGCGCGCCAAAGAATCTGGAATATTCGCGGTTAAACTGCGAGGCGCTTTCGTAGCCGACTTCATAAGCCGCTTCCGCCACGGAATGACCGCTGTAAACCAACCGCTTTCTGGCTTCCAGCAACCGCAATTGCTTTTGGAATTGGATGGGGCTGAGACCGGTGATCAGTTTGAATCGGCGGTGAAAGGTGGTCACACACAGGCCGGATTCCGCTGCGACTCGGTTGATTTCGATGGATTGGGCGTAATTTTCCCGCATCCACTGAATCGCCTGACGGATTCTTTCGGCCTTGCCGCTGGCAAAGCCAAGATGCCTCAAACGCCATCCCTGTGGCCCAAGCAAAACGTGATACAGGATTTCTCGTTCATAGACAGGAGCAAGGGCCGGAATATGTTTCGGATTCCGTAGCAGCCGCAACATTCGTAGCCAGGCGTCAATGAAATCGAAGGTGGCGGAACAAGCAGAAAACTCGCTGGAAACTCCGTCTTTGTAAATATCCTCTGGCAAATCCTTCAGCAAATCTGCCAGGGAGTTTTGCTTCAAAGACAACCCTACGGACAAATAAGGCTGCCCGTTTGGGTCTTGCTGCAAGCTTCCTGTCGCGGGAATCTCAGTGGGAATGACGAAATAGGACGGCGCTTTTGCCTGGATCACCCGGTCGCCAATCGAAATCATTTTGCCCCCTTGCACAACGAATCCAATCATTGGTTCATAGATGGTCGCAAGCTGATGTTGCGGTACCTCACCTTGGATGATCATGACTCCAGGCAGTTCCGTCGCAGTGGGATCAGTGGTGGCGTTGATGGTCAGTTCGGCGATCTCGTTCAGCTTTTCTTTCATAACTCTCTTGTATCACAGCGGTGGGTTTGGGCATTAAGCAAACCGAAACTTCGCCCATTTCTCAATTTGAGTATTGCGACAGCGACAGAATTAGGCAATGAATCGGCAGGATCCGATCTTCAACCAGTACGTGAAACCGCACATACTCGTGACTGAGCAGTACTAATTTTGAGGAGGAAATTCATGAAAGTAGCGATTGTCACTGGCGGAAGTAACGGTATCGGAAAAAGCACCGCGCTGGAATTAGGCCCGCGTGGAATCGGCGTCATTCTCACCTATCATTCCGATAAAAAGGGCGCTGACGATGTCATCAGCGAAATGGAACAAACCACCGGGGCGAAGGCTGTCAGGCTAAAATTAGACCTGAGCCAGAAATCGTCCTTCGAGGAGTTCACGGAGTTGGTGAAAAAGCATCTCGCGGAAGTCTGGCAACGAACAACGTTCGATTATTTGGTCAATAACGGAGGCATCGGCGGCGGCATGATGTTTACCGAAATGACTGAAGAGTACTTTGACAAAATACTCAATACGAATTTCAAAGGTCCTTTTTTCCTGACGCAACACTTGGTCAAGCTGATGGAAGATGGCGGGCGAATTGTGAATACGTCGAGCAATTCCAGCCACATCGCGCCTCCAGGATATTCCGCTTACGGCCCTTCAAAAGCCGCTCTATCGTCCTGGACGCGGTATCTGGCAAAAGAGCTTGCGCCACGAGCAATCCGCGTGAATACCGTTTCTCCTGGCCCTGTTCACACGAATCTTGGCGATGGAGCCTTCGACAAACATCCTGAATATATCAAACCACTGGCGGAACAAACCGCTCTCGGACGAATCGGGGCTCCGCCGGATGTGGCAAAGGTAATCGCCAATCTGCTTTCGGATGATTTCGGCTGGGTCACGGCGCAAGACATTGAGGTTTCTGGCGGATTCTTGCTTTAGTAATCTGTTCGCATTTCACCTACCACATTACAGTGAGCTTTTCTAAAACTTCCCCAGCAAAATGCGCGATTTTGCTGGGGAATGTTGTAGGCTGTGGTTCTCATCAGAAAGGTACAAGCTTAACAGTTGCACCAAACGTAACTTACCGCATACTGTCTGTCCTATTCGTCGTTTGACCGCCCTCAGGATTTGCGGCCATCATTGGTGGCATGAAGACATCCAAGAAGAAATGGCTGCTCATCATTGCGCTGGCGCTCCTCGTCTGTCTCGCCGTGATAGGATTGCGACCAGACGAGCAGGTCACCTCGAACTTTTCAGGTACCTCCCAAGGTCCATTGTTTGAGTTTCGCGTCGTGAAGCCCCGTCTTGCCCGCCCCCTGTTCGGCATCCTCCCGACCAAGCTAGAGGAAAAGCTGGAACCGGGCGGCGAACTACGGTTCGACCACACGAATCCTGGAGTCAAGATCGGCAACGTCGGACCCAACCACCTCGAGCTCAGCGCCGACGGCTGGTCTCTTTTCATCGAAACCAGCAGCGAAGGGAAGGTCGCGCCTGGGACGCACCTTGTGTACACGATGATGCTCGCGGAAAAGCAGCGAAGGTTACGCTGCCGACCCGCAGACGGATCCCCGGGCTATCTCCGAACAACCACGAGGACAGGCTCCGACGAACTCGACGGCCGCTTCCTAATCGAGCTGGCCACCTGCGAAAATGTCGAGACAGGGAAGGTCATCGAGTGGCCGCCAGCACCGCTCACCGTCCGCGGGAGCTTTGCAGGCTTACCACGCGACCATCGTTAGAACCAATGGAAGCCGCCCACAAATAGTTTTACCGGAGAAAACGCGAATGGCGACAGATCAAATCCGCTTCGATAACGGAGATGCTTACGAGCGATACATGGGGAAATGGAGCCAGCTAGCCGGTGAAGTTTTCCTTGACTGGCTTGGTCCTAAACCCGGCTTGAGATGGCTCGATATTGGGTGCGGTAATGGTGCCTTTACAGAAATGCTGGTCGAGCGGTGTGCGCCAGTTTCAGTACAAGGCATAGATCCATCTGAGGAACAGCTTGCCTATGCGCGCACACGACCCGCGTCGCGTATCGCGCAATTTCGCCAGGGCGATGCAATGGCATTGCCTTTCCCAGACGACACGTTTGATGTAGCGGTCATGCCGCTCGTGATTTTTTTCGTCCCCGATCCGGCCAAAGGCGTCGCCGAAATGGCACGAGTGGTTTGTCCGGGTGGGATGATTACAGCCTATGCGTGGGACATGCCTGGCGGCGGTTTTCCTTATGAAGCGTTGCAATCCGAAATGCGCCAACTGGGTCTTGCAGTTCCAGCACCGCCAAACCCTGACACGTCAAAAATGGAGGCGTTGCTTGACTTGTGGGCTGGTGCAGGCTTAAAGGCTGTTGAAACGCGAGAGATTACCGTGCAACGAACTTTCGCTGATTTCGATGACTATTGGGCGACCATCCTCGGGGGGCCGAGCGTCCGCCCGACACTTGCGGCGGCATCGCCAGAGGACCTCGCTCATCTCAAAGCGCGGATGCAGGCACGCCTGTCGTCAGAGCCTTCGGGCCATATCACCTACAGCGCCTGGGCGAACGCAGTGAAGGGACGTGCACCAAACTAATTTTGCCCATAGCTGCACAGCACGTTTCTCAGGCGATTTCATTTTGAACAAAGACAAGATAAAGTTCCGACCAAATCTGTTAATGCGAGACTGATAATGACTAAATATTTACGACATACGATAACTCTCTGGGTGAGATGCACTTGGAAGATTCGAGCTGTAGCAAGCGTCGTCGCGTGTTCAGGCGTGCTTGTGGCAACCAGCACTCTCTTAGGTTTATTTCCTTTACGCGTTGTTGCGCAGCAGCCTGCGCCGACGAACCCGGTTGTGGTGCAGCCGGGCGCGCCTGGGAAACGGACGCGAGTTCTTCCTTCGACGACAAAGGGTAAGCTGCCGCCAGTTTCCACAGCAGATGTGCAATTCATGCAAGGAATGATCATGCATCATGCGCAGGCGGTTGAGATGACTGCGCTGATAGAATCACGGACTGAAAACAAAGACGTGCGTTCGCTTGGCGCGCGTATCAGCCACACTCAAGCTGACGAAATCGCATTTAT